>JAZRYQ010000090.1:0-7008 GCA_045600805.1 Candidatus Alloscillospira sp.
TATCTGTGTGACCAGTATTTTTCATGCAGACACATGGTACATTCATCGGATATTTCGATGTTTTCAACGCCGGCGCGCTTTAAAATATGACTGTTTATGCCTTTTATATCAGCCATATATTTTTCACCGGAAAGTCTGTCCATGTAAAGGTCAACCGCATTGCCGACAATGTCTTTCGCGGCGAGATAGACATCCTGCCCCACTTCATAGCAGCAGCGCGAGATGCACGGCCCGATCGCGGCGCGGATGTTTTTCGGTTCACAGCCGAATTCGGACGACATTTTCTCAACGGCCTTTTGGCAGATGCCCTTTACCGTTCCCCGCCAGCCGGCGTGAACAGCGCCGATGACGCCGCAAATATCGTCGTACAGCAAAATCGTCGCGCAGTCAGCGGAGAAAACGAGAAGGCAAATGCCGGGAACATTTGTGATAAGTCCGTCCGCGTCGTAAGGAACGGGTGAAAAAAGCGTGTGGACATCATCGCGCGTACAGACTCTGACGGTATCCTCGTGTACCTGACGAGAAAACACGAGCGAATCCGGCGAAACATCAAAGACGCGGCAGAAAATATTGTAATTTTCGCGGATATTCTCCCTGCTGTCCGGACAGTTTTCCCGAAGATTGAACGAGGAATACGCGCCTGTGCTTACGCCGCCGATACGCGTTGTGAACGCGTGCCTGACGGATATATTCGGAGAAGTAAGAAAGCTTACTCCGGATTTTTCATTTTGAATAAAAGCCATCAGTTAACATTTCTCCCGCAGCAGTCCTTGTATTTCATCGGCAGACCGTTCGGCCTGAGCTTACCGCACGGACACGGGTCATTGCGGCCGATCTTCTTTCCTGCTTTTGCGGGGCGCTTTGCGCTGCTCTCACCGCCGACACTTGCATTCTGCGCGGTGGTCACGCGCTTGCGCTCGACGCGCTGCGTGTTTATGCGGGCGGTGAATACGCGGCGGACGACCTCTTCGCGGATACCGCTTACCATTGCCTCAAACATATCGCCGCCTTCTCTGCGGTATTCGTCGATAGGATTTGACTGCGCGTATGCCATAAGACCGATGCCCTGACGAAGCTCCTGCATGGCGTCAATGTGATCCATCCAGTATTCGTCAACGACCTGAAGAAGGATCACGCGCTCGACCTCGCGCATCAAAGGCGTATCCGTCCCCGGCATCATGCCGATGTATTTTTCTTTTGCTTCGTAAAAAGCGTGTGCCTTTTCAAGAACGGCATCGGTAAGGGACTCGCGCGTGTAGCCGACAGACGCGTCGATCTCGCCTTTTCTGAGGAAAAGCTGCTCAAACGGCGCAATGCAGGCGGAAATCACGGCGGGATCCGTCACGGTGCCGCTGTCCGTAAACTCGGAAGCCACGGTGCGTGCGATAACATCGTCTATCATACCGGTGATATAGCCCTTGATGTTTTCCCCGTCGAGCACCTTGCGGCGCTGTTCATAAATGATATTGCGCTGCTTGTTCATGACATCGTCATATTCAAGAACGCTCTTGCGTGACTGGAAGTTGCGGCTTTCGACGCGCTTCTGCGCCGTTTCAATGGAATTGGAAAGGATCTTCATGTCGATCGGCATATCCTCATCCATATTAAGCGTTTCCATGATATTGTGAACTCTGTCACCGCCGAAAAGACGCATGATATCGTCCGTAAGAGCGATATAAAAGCGTGTTTCGCCGGGATCTCCCTGACGACCGGAACGGCCTCTTAACTGGTTGTCGATACGGCGTGATTCATGGCGCTCCGTGCCGATGATGTAAAGTCCCCCTGCTGCGCGCACGCGCTCGGCTTCCGCGTCAGTGTCCTTTTTATGCTTGGCAAGGTATTCCGAAAACAGCTTGCGCGCGTTGAGGATCTCCTCGTTATCCGTTTCCGCAAAGCCTGTCGCTTCGTTTATGATCTCGTCGGAAATGCCCTCTTTTTTGAGGTCATTTTTAGCCATGTATTCCGCGTTGCCGCCGAGCATGATATCCGTACCACGGCCTGCCATGTTCGTCGCGATCGTGACCGCGCCGAATTTACCTGCCTGCGCGATTATCTCCGCTTCCTTTTCATGATATTTTGCGTTGAGAACATTGTGACGGATGCCTTCTTTTTTGATGAGAGCGGAAAGCTTTTCGCTCTTTTCGATTGAAATGGTACCGACAAGCACGGGCTGCCCTTTTTCGTGGCAGGCTTTGATCTGCTCGACGATAGCCCTGTATTTTCCGCTTTCGTTTTTGTAGACAATATCGGGATTGTCAATGCGTATGACCGGCTTGTTCGTCGGTATTTCGATAATATCGAGATTGTATATCGCGCCGAATTCCTCTTCCTCCGTGAGCGCGGTACCGGTCATGCCGGAGAGCTTGGAGTAAAGGCGGAAGAAGTTCTGATATGTTATCGTAGCCTGTGTTTTGTTTTCGTTTTCGACATTGACGTGCTCTTTTGCCTCCAGCGCCTGATGCAGACCTTCCGAATAGCGTCTGCCGTACATAATGCGGCCGGTGAATTCATCGACGATAAGCACCTGCTCATCTTTTACGACGTAATCGACATCGCGGTGCATGATGCCGTGCGCTTTGATTGCCTGATTGATATGATGGGAAAGTGTCGTATTTTCAAGGTCGGAAAGGTTTTCGATATTGAAATACTCCTCGGCTTTTTTCGTGCCGCGTGTGGTCAGCGTCGCTGTGCGCGCTTTTTCGTCAACGATGTAATCCGCATCGAGCGTTTCGTCTTCTTCCTGCTTTTCGTCGATCGTTGCAAAGACAGCCTTTTTGAGTCTTGAAACAAAATCGTTTACCTGTGTATACAGCTCTGTGGATTTGTCTCCGCGGCCGGAAATGATAAGCGGCGTTCTTGCTTCGTCGATGAGAATGGAGTCCACCTCGTCAACGATCGCAAAGCTGTGCCCGCGCTGAACCATGTTTGCTTTATATATCGCCATGTTGTCACGCAGATAGTCAAAACCGAGCTCGGAGTTTGTGCCGTATGTTATGTCGGCATTGTACGCGCTTCTGCGCTCGTCGTTTGTAAGCCCGTGAACGATAAGACCGACGGAAAGCCCCATAAAGCGATGGACCTTCCCCATCCATTCGGAGTCACGCCTTGCAAGGTAATCGTTGACTGTGACGATGTGTACGCCGTTTCCAGCGAGTGCGTTGAGATAAGCCGGCAGAACGGCAACAAGCGTTTTGCCTTCACCGGTTTTCATCTCAGCGATCCTGCCCTGATGCAGAACGATACCGCCGATGATCTGGACCTTATAAGGGCGCATACCGAGAACACGGTCAGACGCTTCGCGCACGGCGGCGAATGCCTCGGGAAGAATATCGTCAAGCGTTTCACCGGCAGCCAGACGGTTTTTGAATTCTGTGGTCTTTGCTTTTAATTCAGCATCGGTAAGCGCGCGGAAATCATCCTCCATTGCCATGATCTTATCGGCAATGGGCTCAATTGCCCGCAATTCTCTTTCACTGTGTGTACCGAACATTTTTGATATAAGATTTTTTAACATTTCAAGCCTCCGAGTAATGTTTGAAACAGAAATAGCAGATTATATTAATACAATTATTAATTATAGCACATAATTGTGAATAAAAAAAGTGAAAAACAGCATTTTTCTTATGTTTACTTGTTTAAATTTAAACGATATGCTATCATATTTCTATAAATTGCAGGAGGTTGCGGTTATGGATAACACACAGAAGCTGAAACAGCTATATAAAATACTGGATGAAATCGAAGCATACGACCGAAGCGTCGGCAAGCTGAATTTCGATTTGGAGTGCTGCGCGCCGGAGGAGGGCATGGAAAAAGCGGGAGAGGATATGGCGATCCTTTCAAAGCACATCCATTCGCTTATGCATTCCAAAAAATACACAACGCTTGTATGCGAGCTTTATGAAAATCCCGAAGGGCTGACAGACGTTCAGAAAAAGCTGATCGAGCATTTATACGACGAATACGCAAAGACGAAAAACATCTCCGCGAAGCTTTCATACGAAATGGACGTTGCCAGAAACAAAGCTTACGGCGAATGGCTCAAAGCAAAAAAGCAGGATGATTTTACGATCTTCCGCGACAGCTTTGAAAAAGTGGTCAATTACACAAAAAAGGCGATCGAACTGCGCGACAGAAAATACGCATCATATTATGACGCCTGCCTTGATGATTACGAGAAAGGCGGGAGCATAGAACAGCTCGACGGTTTTTTCTCCGCGCTTAAAGAGCGCATCGTGCCGCTTTTGAAGAAAATTCAGACAAGCGACAAGAAAATTCGCGACGATTTCATGAAGCGCCCGTGCCCTGTGTACAAGCAGGAGGCGTTTTCAAAACGGCTTCTTGAAATAGAAGGACTGCGTAAAACAGCGCTTGTGCTGATGACGACGGAGCACCCGTTCACGACAAACTTCGGCCCGAAGGATGTGCGCGTGACGACGCATTATTATGAGGAGAACTTTATTTCCAACGTGTTTTCGACGCTTCACGAGGGCGGACACGCCCTGTTTATGCAGAATGAGCCGGAGGAGCTTTACGAAAATCATGCCGATAACGCGATGTCCAATGCTATGCATGAGTGCATTTCAAGATTTTATGAAAACATCGTCGGCAGAAGCGAAGAATTCATACATTATATTTATCCCGAGCTTCTCAAAGTATCGGGCGGTGTTTTTGACGATATAACCGAGAGAGAATTATACGAAGCGATCAATATTGCCGAGCCGGGCTTTATCCGCATGGAAGCAGATGAGCTGACGTACAGTCTGCACATTCTGATCCGTTACGAGCTTGAAAAAGCGTTCATAAACGGCGAGATCACGGTGGACGAAGTGCCCGCTTTGTGGAAAGCAAAGTATAAAGAATATCTCGGGCTGGATGTTCCGAACGATACACTCGGCTGCCTGCAGGATATGCACTGGACGATGGATTACGGCTATTTCCCGTCCTACGCGCTCGGCAATGCCTACGGCGCGCAGATACTGAATACCATGAAAAAGGACTTCGATGTTTACGGCGCGATCCGAGAGGGAAAGCTTGATCTGCTCCTTGCCTGGCTCAAGGAAAAGGTGTTCAGCATCGCCTCGCTCACAACGCCGGATGAATGGATAAACAAAATCACCGGCGAAAGCCTGAATGTGAATTATTATCTCGATTACCTTGAGGAAAAATTCACAAAGCTTTATGAGCTGTAAAAATACGCGCTGGCTATTATGTGGATATAGAATTTGCCGTCTGGTTTTGGATGAAAAATCACCGACAATAAAAAAGGGAGCGCCGCAAAATAAGAATTCTGCGGCACTCCCTGTTACTATGTTTATCTGCAATATTTGTTAATCAGACGGATCATGAGCGAATTGAGCATTTCGACATCATATTGCCCGATCGTCGGCTCAAGGTGAGAGCCGCCTATTCCGCTGTCATCCGTGAGAAAAACGTATGTTCCGCCTGTCACCGCGGCAGCGGAGCGCATGAGGAATTCGACCTCCGTATCTGCCCCGCTGGAAACGACGGGGATCACGCGTATTCCGTTTTCCGCGGCTTCTGTAATGCAGCGGCGCATAGTCGTCGGTGCGTTCTGACGTTCCGAATGCGGCGGCGCGTCAAGCACGAAAAATGCAAGCTTTACGGAATTTTCGCGCCATTCATGCGCTTCAATGGCATTGGCAAACGCTTCGTCTACGGCTTCCGGATAATCTCCGCCGCCGTCGGCGTACTGTGCGGCGAGATTGAAAATAACATCGTCTATGTTATCCGTGAATTCAAACGACCTGACGACGTAATCGTCGCTTTCGTCACGGTAGAAGTTTACGGAGACACGTATCTGCATCCCGTTGTTGTCTGCGGAAACGCGGCGCACAACATCGCGCAATTCTGTTTTGAGATATTCAAGCTCGTCGGACATCGAGCCGGTCGTATCCACCATAAACAGAAGGTCGAGCTTTTTTCCGCTGCTGTACGGCGATTCAGCCGTCATTTCGATAACGCCGTTTTCGTTGCCGAGCTTATATTCACTGTTTCCGGCCGTGACTTTTACGGGTGTTTCCGAGCTGTTCCCGTCAAGATCATAATAAATATACGCCATGCCGTCGGCGTCTGTAACCGCAGATGCGATAACGGACTCGCGCCCGTGAAGCGTAACGGTCACGCCTTTTGCCGGTGACTGAGAATTCGGCTGGGAAACATGCACGGCTATACGGTTTCTCGGAGAAAGTCTCCACAATGAGGAGAGCTTTTGCCATTCATAGCTTGAGAGTACATTCGTGAAAAAGTCATAGTTTTCGTTGTCGTTCCATTCTCCGGCCGTGAGCATTCCTGCCTGCGGCTCCGGTTGATATCCTGCTTCGGGCGGCATACAATCCGTCGGCTCGGTATAAGAATCATCAAACATGAATTCGGATTCAGAAAAGGATTTTTTCCTGCTCTCCGCAGAGGATTCTTCGGCGGCACGCGGAGGTTCTTCAGCATAGTCTGCTTTGAAGTCTTTACCGTCCGGAGCGGGCGCTTCCGCAGGCTTTGCCTCCGACTTTTCCGCGTGATCGGAGCTGATCTCCTCCGCAGGAGCGGCCTCCTCTTGTACGGGCTTTGCCGTTTCAGCGCAGGCGCATAATGCGGACAACAATAACGCGGCAAAAAGAAAAACCAAAATCACTTTTTTCATAGTTTCTGCTCCTTTCGATGCGGTAATTCCGCTTTTATATCTTTATGACGGCAAAAACGGAAAAAAGTTCCTGAATTTTCGGAAAATTCAGGAACTTTTTTGTTTCAGTTATATTTTGCCATCGCCTTGTCGATACCCTGCGTTATCAGCACTTCGACCGCATCGGCGGCGCGCTTTGCCGCCTCGCTGATTTTTTCTGCGTCATCGCCGACAAATCTTGAAAGCACCCAGTCAGCCATATCATAATCGGGGTGCGGTTTCTCCCCGACACCGACCTTGATGCGCGGAAAACTGTCCCCCCCGCATTTTGCAATGATATCCTTCAGACCGTTGTGACCGCCTGCCGAGCC
>JAZRYQ010000091.1:0-2345 GCA_045600805.1 Candidatus Alloscillospira sp.
GCAAGGTAAAATAAAGCGCCGAATGCGGCAAATATAACATAATACAGCTTTTGCCTGCCTTCATCTATCGTATACCCGACAACAAAAAGAAGAGAAAATGCAATTATGCAAAATAAAATGTCGGAAATCGCGGTGAGCAAAGGCTTTTTGCATCTGTTTCTGATCACTTTGAAAATATCATATATTATGCCGCAGAAAAATCCGCATAATACGGAGCAGAGCAGCGCCGCAAGCTGCTTTGAAGGATATATATTCATTTACTGAACAGCTTTTTCATCCATCCGGCATGAAGCTCTTTTGAATCCTCGTATTTCAGATCATATATTATGCCGAATACGACGATATCACCGGAATCGGTGTTCAGCTTTTCCATGTGAATATCCGTTCCGGTCACATATAAAACACCGTGTGTTGTCTGCATGATTATCTCGTTTTCATCAAAGCATTCAACATCGACGACCCCTGTGATCATGAGCTTTTCTCTGTTTTCAAGTGTGATATTGTGAGGATTTTTTGCCTGCTGCTTTTCCTCGTAAATCATATGCGGCAACTCCTTTCAAATCTATGTATTCAATATCTATGCCGCAAAACTTGAAATATAACAAAATATCTGATATAATTTAACAAAACTGCGTATTTTTTGCGATAAGTCATTCTTGACAATATTTGGTATTTAGTATATTTTATCTATGATACATTGTAATTTTTTACAGCCATCGGGGGTGAAACGGTGGAAGGACAGGAATTGACCAAAGAGAAAAAATCGAAAAAACTGTCAAAAATACAAAAGATAATCCTGATAGTGATTCCGGTGATCGTTGCGGCAGCCGCGGTAATTCTGGCTATTCCGAAGCACTATGCGCTGACCGTCAACGGAGAGGTGATAGGAGTTGCTAAAGAAATCGAAGAAGTAAACCAGGTGATCGCGAACGTGGAGGCAACCGTTTCAGATGTGCTCGGCTATGATTATTCGTTTTCTGATTCCGTTGAAGTAACGCAAAGCGGAGAAAAAGTCGAAGGCGATTTGGAAACGATACTTCTTGAAAAGGTTACGGAGATATCCGAACTGTACACACTTCAGATCGACGGACAGAACATTGCAGCTTGTGAAACAGAGGAAGAAATCAAAAAGGCCATGGACAATGTTCTGAAACGCTATTCTGAGATGGTTGACGGCTCGGCGCGTTTTGAAAATGAGATTTCCATAAAACAAGGATTAACGGCAACGGCGCTTAAATCAACGACCGCGGAAATAGAAAAAAAGCTCGATCCGAAAAACAGCGAGCTTCCGATACAGATCCGCACGGTAGCCTATGAGACGGAAAACAGCAGTATACCATTTGAATCTGAATATACGATTGCTGACACTTTGCCAATAGGCTCATCGAGAATAGTAAAAAACGGTGTTGATGGAACAATGGATACTACGATACGCGTTGTTTATATCAACGGCGAAGAAACGGAGCGCACGGAGATCGCGGAAAAAGAAGCCATAGCACCGCAGAATGAGGTCATAGCGATCGGTGTTGAAGAAAGCGCCTCGACCGGTTTTTATATATGGCCTGCAAAGGGAATTATCTCATGCGAGTTCGGGTACAGAGGGAATTCGATCGGCTCTTCCAATCATCGCGGTATTGATATCGCAGCGCGCGAGGGAGACCCGATCATAGCTGCCGACGGCGGAGTGGTCATTTTTGCGGGCGAAGACGGTACATACGGAAATATCGTAAGAATTCTGCACGAAAACGGTGACGTCACATGGTATGCGCACTGTTCGGAGCTTTTGGTCAGTGCCGGAGAGAACGTAAAACAGGGCGATCTCATAGCCCTTATGGGAATGACCGGCCTTGCGTCAGGCAATCATCTCCACTTTGAGATACGCCAGGAGGGAAAAACACCGATCGACCCGCAAGAGGTACTTGTAGATAAAGAATAAAATGCAAAATCCGCAGATTCATAGCAGAATCTGCGGATTTAAATTGCAAAGTCCTTTGGGTTTTGCTGTCAAAATTTCTTACATGGAAAGCTCTGTTCTGGAGATGAGGTCATTCTGACCTGTGATGTGAAGCTCGACGAAGTATGCCGAGAAGCCCGCAACACGCACAACGAGGTTTTTGTACTCATCGGGATTTTTCTGTGCCGCTCTCATCGTGTCGGCGGAAATGACGTTTATCTGCATTTCCATGCCGCCCATTTCAAAGTATGTCTGAATGAGCTGAGAAAGCTTCTGTATACCTTCTTCACCTTGCAGACATGACGGCGAGAACTTCATATTGAGAAGTGTACCGTTGGGGTACTCGGTCTGCTTGATGCGGGAAACGGATACGAGAATAGCCGTCGGGCCG
>JAZRYQ010000092.1:0-3379 GCA_045600805.1 Candidatus Alloscillospira sp.
TATTCCGCGGTGGGCACGTCATTTATATATACTTTGATGCGTCCGCGGCGGCCGATCTTGATAGCCTTGACAACGTCGAGCCTGATTCCGTCGGGATCGTAAATGTAACCGTTTGAATCGCTCATCGCGACGACCTTCGCGCCGAAGGACTGCGCCTTTTCACATGCAAAGGTTGCGACATTGCCGGAGCCGGAGATAACGACGGTCTTGCCGGCAAAGCTGTCATTTCTCATACAGGTGAGCATTTCCTGCGTGAAGTAGCAAAGGCCGTAACCCGTGGCTTCCGTTCTTGCAAGGCTTCCGCCGTAAACGATTCCCTTGCCGGTCAGAACAGCGGCCTCATATGTGCCGGTAATGCGCTTGTACTGACCGAAGAGATAGCCTATTTCGCGTGCGCCGACACCGATATCGCCGGCTGGAACATCGACGAACTGACCGATGTGACGGTAAAGCTCTGTCATAAAGCTCTGGCAGAAGCGCATAACTTCGGCATCGGATTTGCCCTTCGGGTCAAAATCGGAGCCGCCCTTGCCGCCGCCGATGGGAAGCGTCGTAAGGCTGTTTTTGAGGATCTGCTCAAAGCCGAGGAATTTGATGACGGACGGGCATACAGACGGATGCAGACGCAGGCCGCCCTTGTAAGGACCGATCGCCGAGTTGAACTGTACACGGTAGCCGCGGTTTACATGGAGCTTGCCGTTATCGTCATACCATGGTACTCTGAAGCTTATAAAACGTTCCGGCTCGACAAACGCTTCGATAACGCCGCTTTCGATGTATTTGGGCTCGCGCTCAACAAGCGGCTCGAGGCTTTCGAGCACCTCACGGACGGCCTGATGAAATTCGGATTCACCGGGGTTCGTGGCAACGACCTTCTCGTAAATTCCCTGAAGATATGTGTTTGTGATCATTTAAATTCTTCCTTTCGTGAATGAATACTTTAACGATTTAATATACACAATATTAAACGCTCGCGCCGTATTTTTCAAGATGTTTCTTGTAAAAAATAAAACCGGATGACGATTATTTTTCTCTGGAAAAACAAAACTGTTGAAAGAACAGCGCATTTATTGTATAATAATATCGTTAATTCAAAAAATCAAATTCTGAAAGGATGAAAATTATGGCAATGGTAGTTCCGTCCGCCTGCAATGACGCGCAGGTAGGCGATATAGCAAAAGTCGTTCTGATGCCGGGTGATCCGCTCAGAGCCAAAAAAGTTGCGGAAACATATTTTGAAGATCCCGTGTGCTTTAATACGATCCGCAATATGTACGGCTATACGGGAACATACAAGGGAAAGAAAATTTCCGTCATGGGCAGCGGTATGGGCATCCCGTCAGCCTGCCTTTACACACATGAGCTCTTTACATTTTACGGCGTTGAGACGGTCATCCGCATCGGCTCGGCAGGAGCAATTTCCGAGGACGTAAAGTGCCGTGACCTTGTTATCGCGATGGCAGCCGCTACAAATTCCAATTACGCAGACCAGTACCGTTTCCCCGGAACGCTTCCGGCCGTGGCGGATTATGAGCTTTTGAGAACTGCCGTGCAGAAGGCGGACGAGCGCGGCGTCAAAACACGTGTCGGCACTGTTTTCACCTCCGATATGTTCTATTCCGCCGTTCCGGATGCGTATAATCTTTATAAGCGTGAGAATATGCTCGCCGTCGAAATGGAAACAGCCGGCGTTTACCTCGAGGCAAACCACGAGGGAAAGCGTGCACTGAGCCTGCTTTCGATTTCCGACCATGTTTTCACGGGCGAATGCCTGACACCGGACGAAATTCGCGACAGCTTCAATGACATGATGGAAGTCGCCCTTGAGACCGCGTGGGAGTTCACAGACTGATGTTTTTGCCCCGGAAGACGGGAAAATCCCGTTTTCCGGGGATTTTTATTTATATATTGTGCAAAAAGGTATTGATTTCGGAATATATTGGTGCTATAATCTCTTGACAGTAGCAGAGGAAATTTACGGAGTGAGGTTCGCCTCACTCTTTTTATTGCACAGAAAGGTGAGATATGAGTAAAATTACAGATGCGGTTTTATCCGCGGCAAAGCCAATTGTCGAGGCAGAGGGCTGTACTGTTTGGGATGTTGAATATGTCAAAGAAGCGGGCGGCTGGTTTTTGCGGCTGTATATTGATGATCCCGACGGCGTGTCCATAAACCAGTGTGAAAATATTTCCAGAGCGCTTGACCCGATCCTGGACGAAATGGATCTGATACCGGGGGCGTATACATTCGAGGTATCGTCCGCCGGCGCGGAAAGACAGCTTAAAAGACCGTCCGATTTTGAGCAGTTCATCGGAAGTCTTGTCGAGGTAAGGCTTTATAAAAGCCGCGACGGAAAAAAGGAATTTGTCGGTACGCTCAAAGCCTATGATAACGGAGATGTTACCGTACAGATCGGAAACGAAGAAATGACGTTTGCAAAAAGTGAAGCAGCCAATGTAAGGCTGCACCTGAATATATAAAACGGAGGGATTGACAAAGTGAACGCGGAATTTTTTGATGCTCTTGCCGATATCGAAAAAGAAAAAGGGATACCGATGAGCTATATGCTCGAAAAAATCGAGCAGGCGCTTTTGGCGGCGCTGAAAAAGGATAATCCGGCTGCGGCGGAATGTGCCAGAGTGGATGTTGATGTCGTGCGGAAGAAAATCGATATGTACGTTCAGAAAACGGTCGTGGAAGAGCCGGAGGATACGGAAATCGAGATATCTCTCGAGGAAGCAAAGAAAATTTCTCCGCGCTATGAGCTCGGAGATACGGTGAATTTCTCTGTTGAAACAAAGAAATTCGGCAGAATAGCGGCTCAGGCTGCAAAACAGGTCATCATTCAGGGCATAAGGGAAGCGGAACGCTCTATGGTGTACGATGTCTTCACGTCAAAGGAGCATGAGATACTCACGGGCGTCGTATCGAGGATCGACGCAAGAGGCAATGTTTCCGTAAAGATAAGCTCCGAATCCGAGTTTACCGAAGGCGTGCTTCTTCCGAATGAGCGCATCCGAACGGAAAAGCTGACCGAGGGCGACCGGATCAAGGTTTACGTCGTCGAAGTCAGAAAGACAACGAAGGGACCGCAGGTCGTGATCTCAAGAACGCATCCCGGACTTGTAAAACGCCTGTTCGAGCTTGAAGTTCCCGAGATTTTTGACGGAACGGTGGAAATCAAGAGCATTTCCCGTGAAGCCGGCAGCAGAACGAAAATCGCTGTCTGGTCAAATAACCCGGATGTAGACCCGATAGGCTCCTGTGTGGGACCGAAGGGGGGACGTGTTGCCGCGATAGTCGAGGAGCTCAAGGGCGAAAAAATCGACATACTCAAGTACAGCGAAAATCCCGAGGAATATATTGCCGTGGCGCTTG
>JAZRYQ010000093.1:0-12884 GCA_045600805.1 Candidatus Alloscillospira sp.
GCCCGTGAGCGGCACGGATGCGCCGCAGCCGGCAAGCTCAGCAAAGTATCTGTAAACGCCGACTGCCGAGAGAATAACACCTGCAACGACATACGATGTGAGTATTCTCGCGGGCGTGAGCTTTGTCCTGTCAACCAGTATCTGACCGACCGCACACAGTAATCCGCCGCCGATAAAGACATACAGGTATTTTAAAAATATATCCATGCTTGTCCTCCATTTATTGCGTGATCGTGACGGCGTGACATATCCCGGGGATGGATTCTCCCTGCTGGACGACAGTCGTCGATAAAAGCGCGCCGGTCGCGGCAAAAAGCACTTTTTTCCATTTTCCGGCGCGTATGCCGTTCAGAATGTAGCCGTTCAGTACCGACGCACTGCATCCGGCGCCCGAGCCGCCGGAATGAACATCCTGCCTGCTACTGTCGTAAATAAGCAGACCGCAGTCCGTGAAATTTCTGAGCTTCACGCCGTCGCGGGAAAACATTTCCATGACGATCTCCCGCCCGAGCTTTCCGAGATCGCCCGTTAAAATAAGGTCGTAATCCTCGGGGGCGACACCGAGGTCCGAAAAATGCGTTCTCAGCGTGTCATAAGCCGCGGGAGCCATGGCGGCGCCCATGTTGTTTGCGTCGGTTATGCCGAGGTCACATATTTTTCCTGTCGTGAGATGGGTTATTTTCGGACCTGAGCCAAAGGAGGAAATGAGCGTCGCGCCGGCGCCTGTGACAGTCCACTGTGCTGTCGGTGTCCGCTGCCCTCCGTATTCAAGCGGCGTGCGGTACTGCCTTTCGGCGCTGCAAAAATGCGACGAGGTCATCGCAGCGGCGATCTGCGCATATCCGCCGTCAACCGCCATTGCCGCGAGTGAAAGCCCCTCTGCCATCGTGGAGCAGGCGTTGTATATGCCGTAAAACGGAATTTTGAATTTTCTAAGCGAGTATGACGCCGTAACGCATTGATTCAATAAGTCTCCGGCAAAAACCATGTCAATATCCTTCGGCTCAAGCGATGCTTTGTCAAGAGCTGTCTGAAAAACGTCGCTTGCCATGCTGCATTCTGCTTTTTCCCACGTTTCTTCCCCGAAATATGTGTCGGTGCTGAGCATGTCAAAGCTGTCGGATAACGGCCCCTCGCTTTCCATTTTGCCGCCAGCACACGCATATGAAATGATCGCCGGCCGGTTTTCAAGAATTATACTTTGTTTTCCGAGCTTTTTGATAGTAATTTTTATCACCTCTTAATCTATTTTTAGCCTGATATTGTTTTTTATCCGCGGGTATGCTATAATCATTCAAATTATTGAGATAAGGTGATAATTCTGAAAAAATTTCTGAGCATCGTTCTTGCGCTTTTACTTGCCTTTTCGCTTATTGCCTGCTCTGATGAGGAAATAGGCGAGTTTGCTGAGTTCATTGAGGAAATCTCGGCCGAGGCGGAACCCGAGCATGATATACCTTCCGAGCCTGCCATAATAAATGACGAAGAACAAACGGAGCCTGAAATATCAGAGGACCTGCAGAATGAGCACTTGGACGAATACGGAGATTATTCGTTAAAAGACGAGGTTGCGCTGTATATCAGTCAGTACGGGCATCTTCCGCCGAATTTTATCACAAAAAACGAAGCGCGTGACGATTACGGCTGGAGCGGCGGAGGCTTGCCGGACGGCCTGAGCATAGGCGGTGACGTTTTCGGAAACCGCGAGGGACTTCTGCCGAAGGAAACCGGCAGAATATACTATGAATGCGATATTGACACGGCAAACGCGCGCTCGCGCGGCGAAAAGCGCCTTGTTTTTTCGGATGACGGGCTTATATTTTACACCGATGACCATTACGAAAGCTTTACACAACTGTTCCCGGAGGGATGAACATGATTTGTACACTCGATGCCGAAAACATACTGGATACGGAAACGCTGCACGAAAAAATCGCGGAGATTCTGAAATTTCCGGAATACTACGGCAAAAACCTTGATGCGCTTTATGACTGCCTTACGGAGCTTTCGGAGGAAACGGAGCTCGTGATAGAAAACGCGCCGTATTTAAACTACAATCTCGGAATCTATGCGGGTAAATTCATTTCCGTGCTGGCAGAGGCGGAAATGATGAATCCGAATTTTACTTTGACGATACAATAGGGAGGAAATCAAAATGGAAGAGAAAAAAATCATTTTTTCCGGTATTCAGCCGTCGGGTGAGCTGACGCTCGGCTCATACGTCGGAGCCATAAAAAACTGGGTCGAGCTTGCCGATGAATATAACTGTTATTACTGCATCGTCGATATGCACGCGATCACCGTAAGGCAGGAGCCTGCGGATTTAAGACGCAGAACGCTTGACCAGCTCGCGCAGTATATCGCCTGCGGTCTTGACCCCGTGAAAAATACGATATTCATTCAGAGTCATGTCCCGGCACACGCCCAGCTTTCATGGGTGCTGAACTGCTATACAATGTTCGGGGAAATGGCAAGAATGACGCAGTTTAAAGATAAATCCGCGAAAAACGCCGATAATATCAATACGGGACTTTTTACATATCCCGTGCTGATGGCGGCAGATATCCTGCTTTATCAGGCAAATCTTGTCCCTGTCGGAGATGACCAACGCCAGCACGTTGAAATAACGCGCGATATCGCAGAGCGCTTCAACGGCGTTTACGGTGAGACATTTACGATCCCGGAGACCTATAATCCGAAGGTCGGCGCGAGGATCATGAGCCTCACAACGCCGGAAAACAAGATGTCAAAATCCGATAAGGACCCCGGCGGCTGTATTTATATTATGGAAAAGCCCGAGGACATCATGCGCTCGTTTAAACGTGCCGTGACAGACAGCGAAACCTGTGTGCGATATGATCCCGAAAACAAAAAGGGAATTTCAAATCTTATGCAGATATACGCCGTTGCAACCGGCAGGAGCTTCGGGGAAATCGAAAACGAATTTGCCGGACGCGGCTACGGCGATTTCAAAACGGCGGTCGGCGAAGCGGTCGTTGAAATGCTCAGACCGATACGCGAGGAAGCAACGCACATTATGACCGATAAGGCGTATCTTGAAAAAATATATAAAGAAGGCGCAGAGCGTGCGGCATACGCTGCCAACAAGACACTGCGCAAGGTTTACAAAAAGGTCGGATTCGTTCAGGGCTGAAGAAACTTTCCGAGCTTTGAAAAAGCCGGAGAATCCTTGTAAAAGCAGTACATGAGAACTGCGGCGATAATGAGAAAATCCGTATCACGGCTTTCCAGATAAAGCAGGATCATTATCCCGAGAACGAGGATGTCTCCGTCAATGCCGATAATGGATGATGTGCCGCCGCGAGCTTTCTTTTCGGGCGGCGCATTGTATTTCGGGGGATGGAAAGCGTTTTCCTGTATGCGCTCGGCCCTCCCGCTGTTACCGCGATACAGTGTTATCGTCATCGCCCCCTGAAAATTCGCTCAACGCCGCTTTGGCTATATGCGTGATTTTTACGGCGCGCATCGCCGTATCAAGCGCGCCGCGGTGCTCTTCACGCAAAAACGGACGCATGGCGGATAAAAGCGCCTGCTTGCCGCCTGAAGCATCGCCGTATTCGCGCATGAGCTTGGATGCTTTTTTTAAAAGCGCGGGGTCAATATCAGGCTCGCTTTGCTTATCCTTTCCCGGTGCGTCGCCGCCGAAGGAGCGGGCAAACTGCATTATTTTTTCCATGTCAGCCGGAGAGGACAGTATTTTGTTGAGCTTCTCCTCAAGTTCACCCAATGATCTCACCCTCTTTTTTGCCTTACTTCAAAAGATTTTCAAGATTTTTGAAAAATTCAGAGCCTTCTTTTGTGGAAAGTATCTGCGAAACTGCGTTTGAAACCGATTGACTGTCCCCTGCTTGCAGCGCTTTTCTGAGAGCGTCTGCGTCAACATTCTGCCGGATCTTCCGGGCAGACTCGGAATTTGACAGGGATGCAAGCTCTGACTGCTTTGAACGGATCTTTTTAAGCTCACAGTCTGAAAGATAATCGGACATGGTATCAGCTCCCCCCTTTATTAAACTGTTTTCATAACAGTATATTCAGAAACTGCGCGGAGGTTACACTTTTATGAAAATTCTTGTGCTTGCGGATTCTCACGGAGATACTTTTTCCGTTTCAAAAGCATTTGAAACGGAAAAACCCGATGCCGTGCTCCATCTCGGGGATTATGCACGCGATGCAGATGTGATCACGGATGTTCCCGTTTATAAAGTCGAAGGAAACTGCGACCGACCGGACGGAAGCCCCGAAATACGCAAAGTGAAGCTCGGCGGAGTGAAAATTTTTATGACGCACGGTCATATTTTTAATGTCAAATGGGATACGGCTTCCTATGTAAATCACTGCCTGTACAGGAATATTGATATTGCACTTTTCGGCCATACGCATGTTCCGCTTGCGGAGCATTACGGAAATATGCTGCTGCTCAATCCCGGAACATGCGGGAAAGGAAATAAAAAAACATACGCCGTACTCGAAATCGAGAACGGCGCAGTAAATTATGGATTCAAAGAGCTGTGATCATAGAGAAAAATCTTTTTCGGAAAAATCGGAAACGCTGAAAGAGCGCGGAGCCTCGGGAACGCGCTTTAACGGATCGTATCTGAAGCTGCGGCAACTGTCCTCCGGGCTCATGATGCCGTGCTTTATACAGGCAACGGACTCCTTATCCGCCAGGACAGAGCTCTTGCGGCAGTATTCACATTTCGGCTCGATTTTTTTCGAAAACAGCATGTCAATCCCTCACTTTAACACCATTATACAGGTATCGTCATGATTTT
This sequence comes from Candidatus Alloscillospira sp., assembly GCA_045600805.1. Classification (GTDB taxonomy): domain Bacteria; phylum Bacillota; class Clostridia; order Oscillospirales; family Oscillospiraceae; genus Alloscillospira. The sequence goes on from JAZRYQ010000093.1 coordinate 4,794, forward strand.
GCAATCATAAATCATGGCGATGTTTTATTTTCCAGCGCAAAAGAAGCAGAATACCTGCCAGAAAACATGCGCAGGAATAAAACAAGCCTATGTAATCGAAAATGAATTCTTTCGTTACCGTTTGCCCCGTAAACGAAAAAGCCTCTGTACATTTTGAATAAACCATACAAAGCAGCGTAATAAAACAGGAAAGTATGCCATGCAGCGCTTTGCCCAGAATATACGGAAGCGTGGATAAACCGGCGGGAACGATAAAGGACGCGGACTGCATATATACGCAAAGTCCCCCGAAGCCGATGAACAGCGAAGCAAGGCACATCGCGCGCGTCGTGTCCGGCGCTATATCGCGCAAAAGCGCAAGCCCCGATGTAAGCTCCGAAAGACCTGTAAGCAGAAGTGCCGATGTGCCTTGCGGAATGAAAGCTTTGATGATCGCAAGAATGACAGAGAAGATGACCACAAACGCACATACGTTTATCATGGACTCCGATGCGTTTAATACGGATGAAACAAAGCAGACGGAAATGCTTTTTCGCTCTTTTGCCTGACCGCGGGAATTTCCGATCTCACATGCGCCGCCAAGAAGCTTTGCAAAAATGCCGATGAGGATCGCCGACAGAATGTGTATGACATATAAAATGATCCCCGCTTTTGCCGATGAAAACAGCGCGGAGGCGCACAGACCGAAAATGACGGCGGGACCAGTGTTGCAGGCAAAGAGAAGAAGACGCGATGCCTCACTTTTTGTTAGCTCACCGCGAAGATACATTTCGGAAATCGTCTTTGCGCTCACGGGATATCCACCGCAGAAGCCTAAAAGAAGCGGCAGCGCGCCTTTTCCCGATACGCCGAACAGCGGGTACATGACGCTGCCGAGTACGGCGCCGAGATCGTCCGCACAGCCGGAGCATGATACAAAGCCGGACAGCGCGAAAAACGGAAAAAGAGCCGGAACAAGACGCGAAAGACAAAGCGTCACCGCGTCCTGCGCTGCCGATTTTGCCGTTTCCGAGAAAACAATGAGAAGCACGGCGGCTGTAAGCACAAGAGCGTACAGCACCGATTTTTTGATTCTGGTATTCACACGATAACCCCCTTTGAAAAAGAATATGCACTTTCCGGTGTAATTTTTCTCGCAGGAACATAAATATGTTTTCAGAGGTGATTCAATGTCAGTGCTTGAAAATTACGGTGTACCGCCCGAGGCAGCGGGAGAGGTGTGCATCACGCTGTGCGGTAAGAAAGCAAGAGTAGAGGGCAGGTGCCGGGTACTTGAATACGGTGACGCGACGCTGCTTTTGAAATGCCGAAAGCTCTATATCCGGTTTAAAGGCAGCGGACTTGAAATATCGGCGATGGACAAAAACGAAACGCTGATAAACGGTGAGGTTTTCTCGGTTTCTCTGTCGGAAAGGCGTGAAAAATGAGCAGAGTTGTTTCTTTCCTGATGGGTACGGCGGAAGTCACGGCGAATATGACGCCCGAGGAATTCATAAATACCTGCGCAAACGAGAATATCCCGTTCGGGAATGTAAAAACGCTTGACGGAAAAACACATGCCGAGGTGTTTTTGCGTGACGCGGAGAGATTTAAAAAGGGTAAGGTGCGGGGACTGCCGGAAATCGTGCGCAAAGCAAAAAAGAGGCTTGCGCTTGTGCTGTTTATCCCGATTTGCGCGCTTATCATGCTCAGTATGTCATTTTTTGTATGGGATATTGACGTACACGGCAATGAGAATGTCACAAAAACGGAAATACTGAAAGCATGTGAAAAATACGGACTTGATATAGGAACATTTGCGCTTTCCGTGAATTCCGAGAAAATGGCAAATAAAATACTGTGTGAGATCCCTGAGCTTTCATGGTTTGCGGTGAATATAACCGGCAGCCGCGCGCATGTGCTTGTGTGCGAGGAAAAGCCGATGCCGCGGTTTGCAAACAGGGATACGGGAAAGAATATCCGTGCTTCAAAAGCGGGAAAAATCATCAAAGCGACGGTATTTTCCGGCACACTGCTTCATAAACCGGGGGAGAGCGTCGAGAAAGGCGAAACGCTTGTTTCACCGGATATGGAGCTTACGACGGAGGAAAAATACCCCTGTGCTGCCAATGCGGAAATCATAGCGCAGACGGAATATGAAAGGGACGCCGTATGCCCGAAGGAATGTTATATAAAAACCTATACGGGCAAAGCGATAACAAAACACACGCTTATGCTCGGAAAAAACAGAATAAAGCTATTCCGTGACGGAAAACGTGAAAACTGCGACAAAAGCATAACGGTAGAACAGCTTGCTGTTTTCGGCGCGCCGATACCGGTTTATATCGAAACAACGGTGCTTGAGCCGTATACGCTCACAAAGGGAGAGATGTCCGATGAGTTATGCGTGCAGATAGTAAAGACGGAGCTGTCAAGAGAAATGCACCGAAGCGTTGGCGCGGGCGAGATAACAGACACGGATTTTGAAACGGACAGCACAAAAAACGCGGTTTATGTCACGCTTTATGCGTCCGCACGCGAAAATATCGCCGTGCTCGATGAATAAGATTGTATTTTGAATACGATTGTGCTAATATTAAATTGAATAAATATCAGCACAGGGAGAAATATGTATGGCTGAAATTACGATAAACGTCGAAAGAATCGAAGACATTATAAACATATTCGGCTCGTTTGATGAAAACCTGCGCATTATCGAAAACGAATTCGGTATAAAAGTGACCGACCGTGATTCGGAAATCAAAATCACGGGCGAAGCGGAAAACGCAATGTACGCGCAGAAAGCGATCGAAGGGCTTGCCATGCTTGCTTCGCGCGGCGAGAGCATTTCCGCTGCAAACGTAAAATATATAATCACGCTTGTAAAAACCGGGCAGGAGGACAAGATAAGCCAGCTCGGCGGGGACGTCGTGTGTATTACCGCAAAAGGAAAACCCATCAAGGCGAAAACACTTGGACAGAAAAAATACGTCGATGCCATAAAAAACAATACGATAACGCTCGGCGTCGGTCCTGCCGGCACGGGAAAGACGTATCTTGCCGTTGCCTGCGCTGTTGCCGCGTTCAGGGCAAAGCAGGTGAACAGGATCATTTTAACACGCCCTGCCGTTGAAGCGGGCGAGCGCCTCGGCTTTCTTCCGGGAGATCTGCAAAGCAAGGTCGATCCGTATCTGCGTCCGCTGTACGATGCACTGTTTGAGATGCTCGGCACGGAAACGTACAACAGTTATCTCGAAAAAGGGAACATCGAGGTCGCGCCGCTTGCCTATATGCGCGGCAGAACACTGGACGATTCGTTTATCATCCTCGATGAAGCGCAGAATACATCGCGCGAGCAGATGAAAATGTTTCTGACGCGCCTCGGCTTCGGCTCCAAAATCGTCATAACCGGCGATATCACGCAGATCGATCTGCCGGCTGACAAAACAAGCGGACTGAAAGAAGCCATGCGCGTTCTTGACGGTGTGGAGGACGTTTCGATAAACAGACTGAGGGCGGAGGACGTCGTGCGCCATGAGCTCGTGCAGAGGATCATCGCCGCATATGAAAAATACGGGGAAAAGGACACAAAGCCTGTACAAAGGAGAAAAAATGAGACATCTGATAACCGTAAGTGAAGAATATGAGGGCCTTGCTCCGCGCGGCTTTACGCGCCTTATCCGCCGGGCGATGAGGGCGGCGCTGCGAAGCGAAAAAATCCTGCCTGCGTGTTCCGTAAGCGTTCTTATCACGGACGATGAGGGGATACACAGAATAAACCGTGAATTCCGCGATGTGGACAGAGCGACGGACGTGCTGTCCTTTCCGATGAATAATTTAAAGCCGACGGTATTTGACATAGCGGCCTGTGAAATAAATCCCGAGGACGGAAGAGTGCTTTTGGGAGATATGGCGGTGTCGGTCGAGCATATTTTCGCGCAGAGCGTCGAATACGGGCACAGCGTACAGCGCGAGCTTTCGTATCTTACGGTACATTCCTGCCTGCATTTGCTCGGCTATGACCACATGGATGAGGGAGAAGACAAAAAGCTCATGCGGGAGCATGAAGATATGGCGATGAAGCTTATGAAGCTTTGAGGAGGACATATGATAACAAAAAACGCAATGATAACGATAGCCGGCAGACCGAATGTCGGCAAATCGACGCTTTCCAATACGCTTGTCGGCGAGAAGATCGCCATTGTCACGAATAAGCCGCAGACGACGCGCAAGCGTATGTTCGCCGTTGTTAACCGCGGTGACACACAGTACGTGTTTGTCGATACGCCGGGATTTCACAAGGCGAGAAACAAGCTCGGCAATTACATGGTGAAAATAGTGAACGAAAGCGTTGCCGATGTTGACGCGGTGTGCCTTGTCGTTGAGCCTGTGGCAAGCGTCGGTACGCAGGAAAAGCTGCTGATCGAAAAAATAAAAGAAGCGGGCGTTCCGGCCGTGCTTGTGATAAACAAAATGGATACCGTGAAAAAAGAAGAGCTTTTAGCGGTAATGGCGGCATATTCGGGCGAATACGAGTTTGACGCGATAGTGCCGATATCCGCCAAAAACAATGAAAACGTCGATGTACTGCTGGACGAGCTTGCAAAATACGCGCAGGACGGGCCGCAGCTTTTCCCGGACGATATGGTAACAGACCAGCCGGAAAAGCAGATCGTCGCGGAAATCGTGAGAGAAAAGCTGCTTTTGTGCTTGGACCGCGAGATACCGCACGGAACGGCTGTCGTGGTCACAAAGTTTTCGGAGCGCGAAAACGAGATAATAGACTGCGATGTGACGATCTACTGCGAAAAGCAGAGCCATAAGGGAATGATAATCGGCAAGGAAGGCAGAATGCTCAAGAAAATCGGACAGATGGCACGCGAGGACATAGAGAAATTCATGGGTACGAAGGTGTTTTTGCAGACATGGGTAAAGGTAAAGGAAAACTGGCGTGACAGCGACAGTCTGCTTCACAATTTCGGTTTTGACGATGAATGATTCCTGCATTTGGCATGACTTTTAAAAGCGTACCGGCATAAAATATCACAGGTGATGTTTTATGGAAAGCAAATGCCTGTGGGAATTATTCAAAAGTACGGGTGATATCCGTATCTATCTTATATATTGCGAAAAATGCAGGCTGGAGGCAAAAACGGGGACGGGGACCCCGCAGTCGGAGGGGTGAGCAATGTACATAAATACAAAAGGACTTGTCCTTCGCGTTGTGGCGTACAAGGAATCAAGCGTTATACTCACCGTGCTCACGGATACACTCGGAAAAGTGACGTGTCAGGCAAAGGGCGTCAAGCGAAAAGGAAGCAGACTTGCGCCGTTCGTTCAGCTTCTTGCCTTTTCGGATATGACGCTGTATGAGCGGGCGGGACGGTACACGCTCACCGAGGCGTCGGAGATAGAAATGTTCGAGGGGCTGCGATACGACCTTGAAAAGCTTTCTCTCGGCTCGTATTTTGCGCAGATGCTTGAAGCCGTGTCGGATGAAGACGCGCCGAATGCGCAGATCCTTTCAACGGGATTGAATGCACTGTATTTGCTTTCCGAGGGAAAAAAGCCGCCCGAGCTGATAAAACCCGCGTTTGAAATGCGCATTATGTGTCTTGCGGGATTTGCGCCGATTGCCGAGGCATGCAGCGTCTGCGGAAAAGAGGATATCGAAAACCCGCGGTTTGATTTGCAGGGCGGCAATATCACATGCAGGGACTGCGACAGCGCAGGGGGCGAAACCGCCGCACTGTGCAAGGACAGCTTAGCGGCTCTGCGCCATGTGATAAATTCGGAATCCAAGCGCGTTTTTTCGTTTTCACTTTCCGGAAATGCACAGAGAAGATTTTATAACGCCTGTGAAAAATATGTACAGATACAGCTTGAACGAAGATTTGACACACTTGATTATTATAAAAGCATTCAGGAGATAAAATGACATTATTTGAAAAATCATTAAAGACGATAGAGCTGCCTGCGGTGCTTGATATGCTCTCATCTCACGCTGTCAGCGAGGGAGCAAAGCAAGCAGCCGTGATGCTCCGGCCTATGACGGATATCCATGAGGTACGGCAGGCGCTGGAAGAGACAAACGCGGCAAAAAAGATGATGGAGCTTCGCGGAAGTCCGTCCTTCGGCTCGGTCAAGGACATAACAGGCTCATGCACGAGAGCGGACATGGGCGGAACGCTGAATACCACAGAGCTTCTTGACATTGCGGGCGTTTTGCGCGCGGCATCCGGCGCTGTTTCATATTGTGAAGGCAGAAACGCCGATGCCGGAGCGATCGATTATCTGTTTTCGTCGCTAATGCCGAATAAGTATCTTGAAAACAAAATATCAACATCCATCATCGGCGTTGACGAAATTTCCGACAGCGCAAGCAAAGAGCTTTCCGATATCCGCCGCCATATGAGGATCGCGGGCGACCGGGCGCGTCAGGCACTGAATAAGATCGTTACGTCTCAGGTCCTCGTAAAGTATCTTCAGGAGCCAATCATCACAATGCGGAATGACCGATTTGTCGTTCCCGTGAAAGCAGAGCACAAAAGTCAGATACCGGGACTTGTGCACGATATATCGTCATCGGGGCAGACGGTTTTTGTCGAACCGATGAGCGCGGTGCAGGCAAACAACGAAATACGCGAGCTTATCGCACGCGAGAAAAAGGAGATCGAGCGCATACTTGCAGAGCTTTCTGCGGACGTTGCACAGTTCGGACGCGACATAGCAACCGATTTCAGAATACTTACACAGCTTGATCTGATATTCGCGAAAGCAAAGCTTTCCTACGCGCTTGACTGCTGTGAACCGGAGCTTTCGGATTCCGGCAAGCTTGTTTTCAAATCAGCGCGCCATCCGCTGCTTGCAAAAGGTACCGCCGTACCGATCAATCTCGAGCTCGGCAGAGAATTTGACACGCTCGTCGTGACAGGCCCGAATACCGGCGGCAAGACCGTGACGCTCAAAACGATAGGCCTTCTCTGCGCCATGACGCTTTGCGGACTGCATATACCGGCAAAGGACGGAAGCGTCATTCCGGCTTATGAAAAGATCCTTGCCGATATCGGTGATGAACAGTCGATCGAGCAGTCACTTTCCACATTCTCGTCGCACATGACAACGATCGTGCAGATTTTGAAGGAATGCGGTGAAAAAACGCTGATATTGTTCGATGAGCTCGGCGCGGGTACTGACCCGACAGAGGGCGCGGCGCTTGCCGTTGCCATCATCGAAAATGCCCGCGCGATGGGCGCGGCGATCGCGGCAACGACGCATTACGCCGAGCTTAAAATATACGCGACAACAACAGACGGCGTACAGAACGCATCGTGTGAGTTTGACGTTGAAACCCTGAGACCGACGTACAGACTGCTGATCGGAATTCCGGGAAAGTCAAACGCATTTGCGATTTCAAAGCGTCTCGGGCTGCCGGAAGGTATAATACGCGACGCGCAGAGCAGAATAGACGGCGAGAGCCGCTCTTTTGAAGAGGTACTGCAAAATCTCGAGAAGACACGGCAGACGCTGGAACGCAGAGAAGCGGAGATCGATGAAAGACTGCGCAGGGCGCGGCTTGATTCCGAAGCGGCGGAAAAATACAGAGCTGAGATCGAAACGGAGAAAGAAAAAGCGGCTGTCATAGCGCGCCGTGAAGCCGAACGCATCATCAAAGATGCCCGTCAGACGGCGGAGCTTGTGTTTGATGAACTGAACGATATGAAGAAAAAAGCCGACCGCGCCGACTGGCAGAAGCTGAACGAAACAAAAACCGATGTTTTCAAGACGCTGAACAAAACAGAGGAGCAGCTTATACCCGAGCAGGAGGAAGAGCTGCCGCCGCCGTCATCAAGACCGATACGCGCGGGCGACAGAGTGAAGCTGCTTTCAATCGGAACGGAGGCGGATGTTATCTCCGTAAATCCGGACGGCGGACTTGAGCTTCAGGCGGGAATCATGAAGATTAACGCAAAGCAGGACGAGGTGCGCCTTGTGGAAAATGCCGCAAAGGGCAAAGGTCCGTCTCATAAATCCGGCCATGTCAAAACAGAGCTCAACGCAAAACAGGTGACATCGGAGCTTGATATACGCGGGCTCATGACCGATGAGGCG
>JAZRYQ010000094.1:0-9003 GCA_045600805.1 Candidatus Alloscillospira sp.
TGAAGCAATCCGTCCGCTGGATGCCGATGGACGCATGGGACAAGTGCGATGCGCCGGTGGATCCCGAAGAACTGATCGGCCGGGAATGCTACGCAGGCCTTGACCTTTCCAGCAGCACCGACATCACCGCTTTTGTGCTGGTATTCCCGCCGTCCGACGACGAAGGAGCATACATCATCCTTCCGTACTTCTGGGTGCCGGAGGACACGCTGGAACTTCGCGTGCGCCGCGACCATGTACCATACGACGTATGGAAGGCGCAAGGCAGCGCGATGACCACCGAGGGAAACGTAATTCATTATGGCTTCATAGAAGAGTTCATCGAAGAACTCGGAAAGAAATACAACATCAAAGAAATTGCCTACGACCGATGGGGCGCGGTACAGATGAGCCAAAACCTCGCAGACGCGGGATTCACCATCGTGCCGTTCGGTCAGGGCTTCAAGGACATGAGCCCGCCCAGCAAAGAGCTCATGAAGCTGGTGCTCGAAGGACGCATCGCCCACGGCGGAAACGCTCCGCTGCGCTGGATGATGGATAACATCTTCGTCCGCACCGATCCGGCCGGAAACATCAAGCCGGATAAAGAAAAATCGACAGAACGAATCGACGGAGCCGTCGCCACGATCATGGCGCTCGACCGTGCGATCCGACACCAAGGCAACGGTGAGTCGGTCTACGACAGCCGAGGCCTTTTGTTTATATAAGGAGATGATGACACATGGGTATCTTTTCAGGAATGTTCCGTTCAAGGGATAAGCCTCAAAACCGAACAGCAGGCAGCGGCTATTCCTTCTACATGGGCGGCACTACGTCCGGCAAGAGCGTGACCGAGCGATCGGCTATGCAGATGACGGCCGTTTACAGCTGCGTCCGAATCCTATCCGAAGCAATCGCCGGTTTGCCTTTGCACCTGTACCGATACAACGGTGATGGCGGCAAAGAAAAAGCAACCGACCATCCGCTGTACCAGATCCTCCACGATGAGCCAAACCCGGAGATGAGCTCCTTCGTATTCCGTGAAACCCTTATGACGCACCTGCTCCTGTGGGGCAACGCCTACGCCCAAATCCTGCGCAACGGCAAAGGTGAAGTCATCGCCTTGTATCCGCTGATGCCGAACAAGATGACGGTCGATCGGGACGAACGCGGAAAGCTGTACTATACCTACCAGCGCTCAAACGACGAAGCCATCCAGTCAAAGGAAAGCACCGTCGTGCTCACGCCGCAGGACGTACTCCACATACCCGGCCTTGGCTTTGACGGCCTCGTCGGTTACAGCCCGATCGCCATGGCAAAGAACGCCATCGGCATGGCAATCGCCTGCGAGGAATACGGAGCAAAGTTTTTTGCAAACGGTGCAGCACCGGGCGGCGTGCTGGAACATCCCGGCACCATCAAGGATCCCCAGCGCGTGCGTGAAGCATGGCAAAGTCAGTTCGGCGGCAGCGGCAACGCGAACAAAATCGCCGTGCTGGAAGAAGGCATGAAATACACGCCGATCGGGATCAGCCCGGAGCAGGCGCAGTTCCTTGAAACTCGCAAATTCCAAATCAATGAGATAGCGAGGATTTTCCGCGTCCCGCCTCACATGGTCGGTGACTTGGAAAAGTCCTCGTTTTCTAATATCGAGCAACAGAGCTTGGAGTTCGTCACATACACCCTTGATCCGTGGGTGGTGCGCTGGGAGCAATCCATCATGCGCACGCTGCTCACGCCAGAGGAAAAGAAACTCTACTTTGCCAAGTTCAACGTCGACGGCCTCCTGCGCGGCGACTACCAATCCCGCATGAACGGTTATGCCATCGGACGCCAGAACGGCTGGATGAGTGCGAACGACATTCGTGAGCTCGAAAACCTCGACAGGATCCCCGCAGAAGAAGGCGGCGATCTGTACCTCATCAACGGCAATATGCTCCCCATGAAGGATGCCGGAGCTTTTGCAAATACCACAACCGACGATAACGGAAAGGAGGACAAACCCGATGAAGAAGTTCTGGAAGTGGAAGAATCAGGCTCCGACGGAGACAGCCCCGGCGGAGAGAACGCTGTTCCTCAACGGCACCATCGCGGAGGAAAGCTGGTTTGACGATGACGTCACACCGCAGCTTTTCAAAGATGAACTGATGAGTGGCAGCGGCGACATCACCGTGTGGATCAACAGCCCCGGTGGTGACTGCGTAGCAGCAGCGCAGATCTACAACATGCTGATGGATTATCGCGGGAACGTAACCGTGAAGATCGACGGCATCGCAGCTTCGGCAGCATCCGTTATCGCCATGGCCGGTACCAAAGTGCTCGTCTCCCCGGTGAGCATGATGATGATCCACAACCCCATGACAGTTGCCATGGGCGACAAGGCGGAAATGGAAAAGGCCATCGAAATGTTGGCCAGCGTGAAAGACAGCATCATTAACGCCTACGAGCTGAAGACCGGCATGTCCCGTGCCAAGCTCTCCCATCTCATGGATGCCGAGACTTGGATGGACGCGACCAAGGCCGTGGAGCTCGGATTCGCGGACGACATTCTGGCACGTCCCACACTCGCCACTCCGCCCGATGAGGACGAAGACGATGAGGACGATCCCGAAAAGACGCCCGATACCCCGGAGGAAGATGAAGATGAGCCCGGCAAAAAGAAGCCGGACAATTCGATGCTCTTCTCCCGCAGAGCCGTAAGCATGGCGCTTTCCAACAAATTGCACCGTGCCATCGCAGCCCAGCAGAAACCCCAGCAGCCCACACCCACACCCGAAGGCCGCTCCATTGAAAAGCTCAAGCAGCTGTGGATAAGTACGGAGATGATATCGACGATTTTGACGAAGAAGAGCTTCACACTTTCGTGGTGCCGAAGCGATGTAGCTTGAGCGTATACAATAAAAATCGCAAAATTTTTCGGAACTTTTTGCAAACACATACGTCATATAATCAGGAGGTGCTGAGATGAAAAAATCAATTCTGATATTGCTGACGATCATCATGACGTTTGCGTTTGTTGCCTGCGGCGAAAAAGAAGAGCCGCAAAATGCGCAGGAAACCACGCAGGAAGCGTCACCGGAGCAGCCGCAAGACGAAGAGCCGCTGGATTTTGATATCCGTTACTGCGAATGGTACATTGAGGGAAACGAGGGCATTTATGACACTAAAAACGGCATCATTCAAAAAGACCTCGTGACGGCAGGTGTGGCGCGCTGTGAGTTTTCCGCCTCGGCTGAACTGAAAAAACAGATTTACGACAAAGCCATGGAGCTGGATATCCTGTCTATCAAAAAAGATATGACGTCGGATAATCTTGCAAAGGACAATATGCCACTCTATTGCATACCGTGTCAGGAATACGAGATCACGTTGTATATCGACGGTGCGGAGCATAAAATCACCGGTGATTTTACGGCAGAGCATTACAAAGACGACGATGAAGCAATGCGCTTCTGGGAATTCAGAACGTATATGCATGAGCTTCTGTGGAATTCGGAGGAATTCAAAAGTCTTCCCCCAGCCGAGGGCGGTTATGATTAAAGAAGAGATAAAGTCCGGTCATGCCGGACTTTATCTTTGTCCCAAAACGCTTACCAGTGGAAAGATTCTACCCTGTGTCGTACTGTCTGATTTAATAATATACTCTTAAAAGTAGAAAGTCAAGAGCGAAAAAGGGATTTTTCTACGATATATAGTAGAAAATTGTTTACAAATCTTTTTTTTGGTGATAGAATAGCGACGTGGGGTGATAATATGAAGCTTACGGACAAGCTGGATGTGCTTATGCATGAAAGGGGCATAACACGCGGCGGGCTTTCAAAAATGACAGGCATACCATATACAACGATAGTGGGCTTTTACGAAAAGGGCTGCGACAATATCAAGCTTTCCAATCTGCGGCGCCTTGCGGATTTTTTCTGCGTGTCGATTGAATATCTGACCGATGAAGGGGACGAGCCGGGAGATACGGAGCCGTTCCGGTTTGCAAAAAAATACGCCACCCTGTCACCGCCGTCAAGAGAAATCGTGGACGGCGTGGTGGACGGCCTTATAAAGCTGGAAGCGGAGCCCGAGGAGGAAAGGGCGGAAATAAGCTATATCAGAGAATATCTGACGCCTGCCGCCGCCGGGTATGCCTCGCCTGCGCTGGGAGAAGATTATGTCCTTGTGCCGAAAAATGACAGTGTCCCGCGAGAAACGGATTTTGCCGTGCGTATAGCGGGCGACAGTATGGAGCCTTATATTGCCGACGGATCAAGCGTATATGTCAAGCGCACGAATGACCTGATCCCGGGCGATGTGGGCATATTCTTCGTTGACGGCGATATGAAATGCAAGCAGTATTGTGAGGACAGCTTCGGAAACGTGTATCTCTTCTCGCTCAATCGTGAGCGTGCCGACGCGGATGTGTTTGTTCCGGAAAGCTCGGGAATTTATGTGTACTGCTTCGGAAAAGTACTGTTACCGAAGCGCCCGCCGCTTCCGAAAGCGTAAAAAAATATGAATGGGTGTAGCAGCTATGAGTAAAGTAAAAATAACAGTGATAAGCAGTCAGTGCCGGGGCGGATATAGCAAAGCCGGCGATACATATATTGTTGATGATTTATGCCCGCCGATGTGCCATGAACTGTGGAATGCGATTTATCCGATGGTGTACGCACTTAAAAACGGAGCGTCTTTGGATTATGGCGACAAACGCGCCGGATGCTTTGATGCAAAATGTCCGGATGAAGGACGAGTAGTGATCCATGCGGAAGTGATCGAAGATCAGGAATAAAAATAAGCCGGTGTGGAAACCCACACCGGCTGTGAATTTTTCAAAGGTTGATCTCAGTCTTTTTTGCTTTTTCTGGAGAGAAGAACATTTGTAAGGATACCGAGGATCAGCGCGCAGGCTGTCGTGCGGATGACGACATTGCCGAAGGCAATCGACATATTGCCGACACCGGCGACCAAAATGATGGACGCAACAAACAGATTTCTGTTGTCATTGAAGTCAACATTCTGGAGCATCTTGAGACCGGATACCGAAATGAAGCCGTACAGAGCGAAGCATACGCCGCCCATGACGCAGCCGGGAATCGTTTCAAGGAACGCAACGAGCGGGCCGATGAACGAGAACACAAGACATGCAACGGCTGCGCCCCAAATGCTGACAGCGGAAGCGTTCTTTGTGATCGCGACGCAGGCAATGGATTCACCGTAAGTCGTGTTCGGAGCACCGCCGAAGAGGGCACCGAAGAAGGAGCCGACACCGTCACCGAGAAGGGTGCGGGTGAGGCCGGGCTTTTCAAGAAGATTTACGCCGACAATTGTCGAGAGATTCTTGTGGTCGGCAAGGTGCTCGGCAAATACGACGAACGCGACCGGAACGTATGCGGCAAAGAGCGTGACGATGTATTCACCGGTGATCTGTCCCCAGCCGCCTTTTCCGAGTATGAACGTGAAGTCGGGAAGCGCAAACACACCGCAGTTCTGGAATGCAGCGTAATTGATAACGATAAGAGCATCATTTCCGGATGCTTTGCCGATGAAATAGAAGATCGTTGCGAGAATATAGCCTGCTACGATACCGATAATGAACGGAATGAGCTTGCCGAGCTTTTTGCCGTAAACGGAGCATATCATAGTAACGGCGAGCGTGACAAGACCGCAGATGAGGCAGACATATACGCTTCCGCCTTCGGCGCTTGAGCTTGTAATGCTGCTAACGGCGCTTCCTGCAAGAGAAAGACCGATCGTTGCGACCGTGGGGCCGATAACAACAGCGGGCATGAGCTTATCGATCCACTTGACGCCGCAGAATTTGACGACGATGGCGATGATGACGTATACAAGAGCCGCCATACCGGCACCGATGATAAGTCCGACATAGCCTGCTGTCATGGAAACCGCACCGGCGATAGCAGCCTGCATGGACGGGATGAACGCAAAGGATGAGCCTAAAAATACAGGGCTTTTGCTCTTTGTAAAGAGCAGGTAAACGATCGAGCCGACGCCTGCGCCGAAAAGTGCGGCAGAAGCGGGAAGTGTTGCGCCTGTTACGGCGTTGACTGCTGCGGGAACTGCGATCGTTGCAGCCATGATCGCGAGAAGCTGCTGGAGAGCAAAAAGAATGATTTGCCCAAGCTTCGGTCTGTCTTCGATTTTGTAAATAAGATCCATAATTTCCTCCTCCGAATTTCCCGAAAAAAGTGCCCGGTCTTACGACAGGGCACAGGTATTGTGTACGTTATTCTGCCCTTGCCGGTATCACGGTACCGCTTTTAAAGGTTTATTTCCTTGCTTATAATAGACATTTGTCGGCGCGATGTCAAGTAAAATATCGAAATTTGTCATATTAATTATTGAAAAACAAAATAAAGTTTTGTATAATCAAGCATCATAACAGGAGGGATACTATGAATGAAAGAGAATGGACCGAGAAGGTAAGAAGCTCGGTCAGAAGTAAATACGCGGTATTGTTTGCGGTTTTTCTCACGGCAGAGCTGGCGCTTGCATTTATTGAAGGATGTATCCAAAGCGGAAAAATAGAAATATCATTTGATATTTTGTCGCTTTTGATGTGTATAGCGGCGTGGGTGGTCATATCCGGTGCCTCCGAAAGAGATTATTGGGGAAAGGGCCTTCGCTTTATCTCCGGTGTTATCAAGGCGGAATTTATCATCAACTGGATCCTTACTGTGCTTTTAGTATTGCTGGGCGTTTTGTTTTTTGTATACGGTGAAGCAGCGGTTAAAGTTACAGAGAATTTGTTTGAGCGGTACGGAAATCTTTTGAGTGTTCCCGCGGATACCGTGATAGGAATTGTAGGCTTCGTATTCATCATTGCTGCGGTGATCCTGCTTTTTTACAATTATCTGCATGTGCATAAAGAGCATAAATTTGTAAGATCCCTCAAAACAACAGTCGATACAAATATGGATTGTGTCTGCGAGCAGAATGACGTAATGGTGTGGATGATCATTCTCGCGGTCATTACCGTCATAGAGCTCATAATCGGAGTTTTAAACAAAGCAGGACCGGTGAAAATTTCGGAATATGCGTGTACTATTCTGAAGTATCTCTGTGTGTTTCGATTTGTGCTTGTTAATTTCGGCAAAGAGAAAAAAGCGATTGACCGCATAAATGACTTGCAATAGGCATGAGATAATATAAATTTAGACAATTTAAACGGAGGTGTTTTTATGTCCGAAAAAATCAGAGATGCGATAAGACAGCCGTCCTTTACGGTCATGACAGTATTTCTTTCATTAACGTTGATTTTACAGGTAATAAACAGTGTGAGCAACAACAGATTTACAATTAATATTTTAGCATTTCTCATCTGCATTGCGATGTGGGCTGCAAAAGCAGAGGCAAACCAGCGTGATGTATATTTGGGAGCAGGACTCAGGCTTGCAAGCGGAACATATTTTGCAATGTATATCATCTTTTGGGTGGTCATTGCACTGCTTGCTATTTTAGGCGTTTTGATGTTTACGGGGAAGGATATGATCGCCGCCGAATTAGAGCAGGTTTTTGATATCATAGCAGTTGAGTACCCCGCTGCACAGACAGGCTTAACTCTGACGGTTGCTATCATGGCCATCGTAGTAATTGCGTTTGTGGTATTGGTTTTTATTAATTTAGTATATGTGCGCAAGGTACATAATTTTATTAAGTCGCTCCGCTATGCGCTCGGAAGAGACGAGTGCGAAATCCGTCATGCAAACGGTACAAAAGTCTGGATGCTTATCATTGGCATTATTCAGGTGCTGTCTGTTCTGATGAATCTTTCCGCAGGCATTGTTGTTACCATTGGCAACGCTTGTCTTGCTGCTGCATATATCTCTGCATTTGTGTGGATCAATCAGAATTTCCGCAGAGAGCAAGTGGTAGAGCTATACTGATTTTTGAAACGTTCTGAATAAGTATCATTTTTTTCAAAGAGGTGATACCCAATGAATATCGGAGAAGCAGTTCGTGACAGAATCATTGAGCTTTGCAAGGAAAAAGACATTTCTGTAAACAAGCTCTGCAATATCAGCGGAGTAACCCAATCAACAGTAAACAACATCATCAGTGGACGCAACAGGAGTGCCACTGTTTCGACGATCAAAAAGTTATGTGATGGCTTGGGTATCACGATTCAAGACTTTTTCAACGCAAAGCTGTTTGAAGAACTTGAACAGGAAATCAAATAGAAAATCACACTTATGTAAATCATAGGTGTGATTTTATTTTCATACTTTTCAGGTATTCTTTCTGCTCCGGTGTGATGCGGTAGCTTTCCACGGCTTTTTGTATGGTTTTGTTGTGTACCCATGTGCCGAGCCGTCGCTTCTCTATGTACGGAACGGTCTCGTCCCAGACTTTAGTCAGTGCCGTTGCGAAATACCATGCGAGCATCATGTTTACATAATATTCATCGCTTTTGATTTTTGATATTTTTTCAAGGTATGACGCATCAAAATCCTTGTCGAGGAAATGCGACATCACCATTTCGATGCCGAATCGGAGCGTGTATGTTTTATCGGAAGCGATCCAGCGGTCAATATCGTTTTTTAAAAGCAGGCGGTTTTTTGCAAAGGATTTCGGGGATATAATGTCGCATGTTGCCCAGTTGTCTACGTAGGGAAGAAGCGCCTCCATATATTCGATGGTTTTGCTGTAATCTTTGAATTCGGAGATAATTAGCCCGTGCAGGTTGTATTCGTCGTAGTATTTGTGAGGAAGCTCGTCAAGAAAATCAAAAATGTCCGCTTCCTTACTGAACGTCTTTGCCATTTTGCGTAAAATCGGTATTCTCACACCGATGATAGTATCTATATCAACGCCGGGCATCAGCTTTGCCTGAAAAGCGCGGTAGACTTCGTCGCTGTTTTCAAATAATACTTTTTCAATGTCCGCAGTGATCATGTTATCCTCCCTATAAGTTACTGGATCTACTGTACATGATAAACAAGCCGTTTGTCAATAATAAGAACGGTGCAATCTCGTTTGAGATCGCACCCATTCTTAAAATATCTGTTTGTCAAAAAA
>JAZRYQ010000095.1:0-6769 GCA_045600805.1 Candidatus Alloscillospira sp.
TAAAATGTATTCGTTGCGGAAAGCTATTGACCGTTCCCGAAAATCTTGACACTCAGATGATCCGCTGTCCTATATGCGGCAATACACAGTATTATTTCCCTTCACCGCATACAAAGAAACGCAGAAAAAGACCGTGGCTTATTGTACTTCTTGTTCTGCTGGCACTTTTCGTACTTGCATTTCTTGCTTGCGCGACGTTATATTTCATAGAAATAGTCCAGAGCAGCAAATACGATCGTGAGTTTGAAGAAAAGGCTGCGAGGTTATCAAAAGATTATCAGTTTGCTGAAGAAAACAATGACATACAGATAGCGCCGGAAAATGTTGAAGAAACCGACTACCAGCGCAAACAGCGGGAAGCAAAAGACGCTGTTGATAAAATTGTTTCGATGGTCGATGAATCGTGGAGCGATTACGAAAAAGCTTTGTTTGTACATGATTACATCATAAAAAACACCACATATGATTATGATGCCGCCGATGTGCTGATAAACCGCGAAAAAATAGTAACCGAGGAAAGCACGACCTATGGCTGCCTTGTAAAGCATTACGCAGTCTGTGCAGGTTATGCCGATGCTTACAAGGATATTCTGACTGCTCTCGGCATCAAATGCAAATGCGTTTTAGGCGGCAACCATGAATGGAATTATATTCTGCTCGATGATGATTATTATTTTGTGGATGTTACGTGGGACGATACCGATGACGAGAACAATACTGTTTCACACGCTTTTTTCTGTATCACGACGGAGGAACTTGCAAAATCCCATATCATTCAGACGTATGCGCCGGAGTGCACGGCTGCAAAGTATAACTATTATGTACAGAATGGAACATATTTTGAGGAATATGATTTTGCCAGTGTCAGTGAAGCGATAAGCTTATTCAGCGGTGATGTAAATGCCGAAATCAAGTTTGCGTCCGAAGAAGCCATGTTTGACGCGATAAACGATTTATTTGATGAAGAGCATATTTTTGACATAGATTTTCTGTCGGAAAAATATGTTGAATACAATTATATTGAAGAGTGCTGTTTGCTGCAAATCTATTGGTACAAATATGAGGAATAAAAAACGGGCATCGGTAATTTTTCCGATGCCCGTTTTATCAGGTCGATACTCAGTCGTTTACTGTGTATCTGTCTCTGAATAAAAGGGAAATACACCACAGGGCGGAAATGCAGACAAGTGCATATACGATCCTGCTGACGGTGCTTGTCTGACCTCCGAAGAGCCATGCGACTATGTCGAATTTGAATATACCTATCGAGCCCCAGTTTATGCCGCCGATTATGGTAAGAACAAGAGCCAATTTATCTATAAACATATCCATCCTCCTATCTACATTCCTAATATAACCGTTAAAATCAAAATTATTCTTTATTTTTTTCAAAAATATTGTATAATAAAACTACAATCTAAACGCAGAGGTTTTACATTATGAAATACATTCTATTTATCGGTGACGGTATGGCGGACAATCCCGTCGATGAGCTCGGCGGGATCACGCCTATTGAAAAGTCGGACATTCCGACGATAGACAAAATGGCTTCTGTATCAGAAGTGGGCAGTGTTAAAAATGTTCCCGACGGTCTGCCGGCAGGAAGTGATACCGCGATTTTGACGATCCTCGGAAATGATATCCGCAATTCGTATTCCGGCAGAGCGCCGCTTGAAGCCGCCGCAATGGATATTTTCCCGGACAGCGGTGATACGGCTTATCGCTGCAATATCGTTTCCGTTGAAGATGCCGACCGGCCGTATGAAGAACGAAAAATACTTTCTCATTCGGCAGGCTCCGTTGAAGCAGAGGACGCACTTGCGATCATGGACGAGCTTTTGTCTGACAACGAATTTTCAAAGCTTCTGTCAGACAGCGGAATGACGATCTACACAGCACCGAATTTCCGTCAGATGGCCGTTCAGAAAAACGCCGACAACAGCGGTCTTGTTCTTCCGGAACCGCATAATCATCTCGGCGAAAAAGTCAGCGGTATCCTTCCGCATGGCTGCAAAAACGCCGATACTCTGAAAAAGATTATGAAGGCATCCTTTGAAATAATGAGCAGGAGCAAAGTCAATGAAAAACGCATCGCTGAGGGAAAGCTCCCGGCAAATTCACTCTGGTTTTGGGCAGACGGCACAGCCATGCAGGTCGATAATTTTAAAGAAAAATTCAACAAACGCGGGGCGTGTGTTTCCGCCGTTCCTCTCGTGCAGGGAATTGCTAAACTCATGGGCATGGATGTATATCTTGTTGACGGAGCGACCGGCGAGATCGACACGAATCTTGAAGGCAAGGTCGAAACAGCGATACGCCTTGTCAATGAGTATGATTTTGTGATAATCCACGTGGAAGCACCTGACGAGTGTACGCACAACGGCGACCTTGAAGGCAAGATCCGATCCATCACTTGGCTTGATACGCGCGTCATGACGCCGCTGAAAAACGCGCTTGAAGCGCAGAATATTGATTTCAGACTTCTTTTCCTGTCAGACCATAAGACGCTCACGGCAACACGAGGCCATGATGAAACGCCTGTCCCGTATATGCTTTATGACAGCACGCTCCAATATGACGGTATGCCCGCCTTTTCCGAAAAAGCAGCAGCAAACGGCAGAAAAATCAAATCCGGGATTTCACTTATGACGAGGTTATTTGAACGATGATGAATTCCGTTTCAGAGAAAGCATATGCAAAGCTGAATCTTTCTCTTGATATTGACGGCAAAATGCCTGACGGATAACATGAAATGAAAATGGTACTTCAATCCGTGTCGCTGTGTGACGATATAACGATCAAATCAACGGACGCTCGCGGTATCAGGCTGAGTACAAATCTCGGATATCTTCCCGTAAACAAAGCCAATATCGCTTATCGTGCGGCGCTGATGTTTTATGATTCGTTGTCCGATTCAGATTACGGAATCGAAATCAGACTTGACAAAAAAATTCCCGTATGTGCCGGGATGGGCGGTGGCAGTGCGGACGGAGCTGCCGTATTGCGGGCTTTGAACCGTATGCACGGTTTTCCGCTAAAAAGGGAAGAACTGCTTGCAATTTGCAGAAAGCTTGGCTCGGATGTTGCCTTCTGCCTTGAGGGAGGTACGGCCCTTGCAACCGGTCGGGGAGATGTACTTACGGAGCTTCCCGCCCTTGCCTCATGCCATATCGTAGTATGCAAGCCGCTGTTTTCCGTTTCAACGCCTGAGCTTTTCAAATGCATCAATGTCAAAAAAATCCGTCTTCGCCCCGATACCGAGGAGCTGATAAAATATATTGAGCGGTGTGACGCTGTTTCAGCCGCTCGCAGAATGTACAATGTTTTTGAGGACGTTCTGCCAAAAGGTCGTGAGACGATCGACGATATCAAGGGCATCCTTGCGGAAAACGGTGCAGCCGGCGCCGCCATGACCGGAACGGGAAGCGCCGTATTCGGCATTTTTGATGACCGCTGCACGGCAAACAAAGCCTATGCCGCTCTGAAAAACAAGTACGGTGAAGTGTTTTTTGCCGTTCCTGTTTCTAAAATTGATTTGAATGTATAATTTTTCCTGCCTCTGCCGATAATGTTAAAAAACACGGCAGAGGTAAATAACAATGACAATAAAAAAGCAGACAATCTTACTGATCATTATCGTTTTAACTTGTGCGCTTATGCTCACATTCTGTTTAACAGACAGCTTGCAGGATTCTATTTCCTCCAAGCTCATAAGGCTGCATATTCCCGCCAATTCGGATTCCTCTTCTGACCAGCGTATAAAGCTTGAAGTTCGTGATGCTGTCTGTGCTTTCCTTGATGAAAAACTGGCGCTTGCCAGCGATGTAAACGATGCAGAGAAAATCATTACAGACAACATTACGGAAATCGAAAAAGCGGCGAATTCCGTGCTTACAGAAAATCATGTCGGTTATTCGGCAAAGGCATTGCTTTGCAGAGAATACTTCGATACACGCGTATATGATGCGTTCACGCTTCCCGCGGGCCGTTATAATGCTTTGAAAATAACACTCGGCACCGGAAACGGGCATAACTGGTGGTGCGTTGCTTTTCCGCCGATTTGCGCTGCCGCCGCGCACGGCGAGGACATCAGTGCGCTGTATTTTACAGGTAATGAGCTCAGCCTAATTGAAAATGACGGCGAAAATATCGAGTTTCGCTTTAAGCTCTTTGAAATCACGTCAAAAATTAAAGAATTTTTTAACAATATACTGGAGGAATAAAAATGAAGGTTTTACTTGTCAACGGAAGTCCGAATGTAAACGGTTGTACATACACCGCCCTTACAGAATGTGCCAAAGCGATCGAAGCGGCAGGCGCTGAATATGAAATCATCCACGTCGGCAAAGGCCCCGTGTACGGCTGCCAGGCGTGCTTTGCCTGTCACAAGCTCGGAAAATGCGTATTTGACGAGGATATCTGCAATACGCTTGCGGAAAAAATGGCGCAGGCCGACGGAATCATCATCGGCTCTCCGGTGTATTATGCGTCTATCAACGGAACGCTGTCCGCCATTCTTGACAGAGTGTTTTTCTGTGCCGGTGCAAAATTCAAAAACAAACCTGCCGCGGCGGTCGTAAGCTGCCGCAGAGGAGGAGCGAGCGCTGCGTTTGACAGACTGAATAAGTATTTTACGATCAGCGAAATGCCTGTTGTTTCATCACGCTACTGGAATTCCGTTCACGGATTTACCCCGGAGGATGTACTCAAGGATAAAGAAGGTCTGATGGTAATGCGCACACTCGGCAAAAATATGGTTTATATGATCAACTCTCTGAAAACGGCCTCTTTGCCTGCGCCTGAGCCGGAGGGCAGAGTTTCTACGAATTTTGCCGACGGTAAATAATTCACAGAGGTAATTTTATGCTCAGACTACTTATCGGCAGAGCGGGTAGCGGGAAAACCGCGAGGATATTTTCCGAAATCAAAAATCATATAGAATACGGAAAAAGCGGCATCATACTGATCGTACCGGATCAGTATTCCCATGATGCTGAGCGTCAGCTTTGCCGTTTGTGCGGAGACGGCGCAAACGGAAACGCCGAGGTGCTCAGCTTTTCCAGATTGTGCAGCCGCGTTTTTTCGGAGCGCGGCGGAGCGGCGGATAAGTTTATTGATGAGCCGGGAAGAATACTTCTCATGGCGCGTGCACTTGACCTTGCCTCGACACGCCTGAAAACCTTTTCCGGGAAAACAAAGAAAAGCGAATTTATCACGAGACTCTGTCAGTCCTCCCGAGAACTCAAAAGCGCTAAAATAACCGTAAACGATCTGCTGAAAACCGCAGAAAACGCGCGCCCGGCGCTTCGTGACAAGCTTGAGGACACGGCGCTGATACTCGATATTTTCAACAGCTTTCTCGTAAATGACGTAAAAAATCCGGATGATAAGCTTGACAGACTGTGTAAGCTTCTGCCGGAAAGCAGCGTCGGAAACGGCGGCGTATATCTTGACGGGTTTTATGATTTTACGGCGCAGCAGGCAGAGGTGATCTCTCAGCTTCTCAAATCGGGAAAAAATGTTGCTGTTTCCGTGACGTGTGATACATCGCTTTCCGATGAGCCGGTATTCCACATGTCACTTCAGACGATATCACGTCTGTGCGATATTGCCGCGAAAAGCTCCGTTAAGTGTGTGATCGAACGCATTGAGACAAATGCTGCGGGAAAATCCGCCGAGCTTGTACATATCGAAAAATATCTGTTTTCTGCCGTGCAAGAGAAATACGACGGCAGTTGTGAAAATATTTGTCTGTATAAATGCGGAAATGTGATCGAAGAATGTGAAAATACTGCGGCGCGGATACTTGACAGAATAAGAAACGGCGCAAGATGGCGCGATATCGCCGTCGCATGCGGAAATATCGAAAAATATTCCGCTGTTTTGAAAAGCGTTTTTAATAAATACGGCATACCGCTGTATCTGAACAGAAAAACAGATATTATGAAGCTGCCGCCGTGTCTTGCCCTTAGCTCCGCCCTACGTCTTATCAATTCCGGCTGGGATTATGAAAATATGTTCTCCTATCTGAAAACCGGATTTGCCGGTCTTTCGGAGGAAGAAACGAACATTGTCGAAAATTACTGTATCACATGGGATATTCGCGGCAAGCTTTGGTATTCGGATTCGCCATGGAAGGAAAGCAGCGCCGGATACAACACAGAACCCGATGAAAATGAGCTTAAAATCTTAAATGAGCTCAGACAACGTATAGCCGCTCCGCTTGTGAAGCTTCAAAAAGCAATGCGCTCAACGCTTAATTCCGAAAGAGTAAAAGCGGTTTTTGATTTCTGTGAGGATATCACCTTGTTTGAAAATATCGAAACCATGACGGAAAAACTCAGACTTGACGGAAATGTAAACGAAGCGGAAACGCTTATGCGCTTCGGAGATATTCTCACCGACGCGATGGAACAGTTTTACAGCATTGCCGGTGATATTAACACAACGCTCGATGAATTTATCTATCAGTGGGAGCTTATCCTGTCCTGTTATGACCTCGGAACGATTCCGCCGGATGTTGATTCCGTTGCAGCAGGTGATATTTCAAGGCTGAAAAAACGCGATATAAAGCATCTGTATCTTCTCGGCACGACCGAGGATGATGTTCCGAGACACAATGCTCCGGGCGGAATTTTTTCAGACAGTGAACGCGACGAGCTTATATTATTGAAGCTCGGCCTTTCTGCAAGTGCCGATGAGAGACTGTTCGGGGATATCACATCGCTTTATGAATCCGTCACCATGCCGTCCTCATCGCTGACGATAT
>JAZRYQ010000096.1:0-3982 GCA_045600805.1 Candidatus Alloscillospira sp.
TTATAAAATCTCAGAGCATGTCGCAAATGATGAATCCAGGATTGCTGTCCATATCGTATTTGAAAATACATCTGACAAAAGCCTTCGGGTAACCCCTGCCGTTTCCGTTACGGATGAAAATAAGCTTCAGGCTGAGGCGATCCATTTTAATGCGTATACCGCATTTGGTGATTACAGACTGGATGACGACGATACCGATTTTGAAGGTCATGAGCTGGAAAGCAATTATGAAGTTCTGTCGGGCAATCGCATCGAAGGCTGGCGCTTCTTCATTGTAAACGCGAAATCCAAAACTCTCACAGTTAGATACGGAGATCACGCCGAAATTACGATCGACAATCCGGCATACAAAGAAAGCTAAAAATCTGAGCGGTGTTTTTTTGACACCGCTCAGAGCTTTATTTTCTGTTTTTACAATCGCAAACACACCCGGCGCAGTTTCCCGAGCAGCCTGATTTTCCCTTTTTCTTATTTTTAAATATCATTGCAAGCGCCGTGATGATTGCAGCAGTTACCACAAGTCCCACAATAATTGTTGACAAATTGCTGATTATCCAATCCATAATATCACCTGTGAAGATTTTAAAGCATTTGTGAAGTTCTGTCAACCTTACTTGAAATGCTAAATCCTGTATGATATACTTTAATAAAAGGCGGTGATATAATGGCTCTTTTAGAATCCGGCGAAATGTATCTTGAATCGATCCTTATTCTTTCGGAAAAGCTCAGCGTTGTCCGCTCAATTGATATTTGTGACTATATGGGTTATTCAAAGCCGAGCGTCAGCCGTGCTGTCGGACTGTTAAAATCCGGCGGATATATCACCGTGGACAAGGACGGTTATATTACGCTTACCGGGATAGGGCTTGAGGTTTCACGAAAAATTTATGAACGCCACACCGTGCTTACGGAATGCCTTATTTCGCTCGGTGTTGACCGCAAAACGGCCTCAGAGGACGCCTGCCGCATCGAGCACGTCATCAGTGACGAATCATTTGAAGCAGTGAAAACGCATATGAACAAATAAGCTGAAAGCAACTCGTCGGCAAAGTCAGATTGACTTTGCCGACGAGTTTTTGGGAGAATAATATAAGCATGTACACTTATATATTTTGGAGCATCTTCTTTGCCTGTGCGCGTGAGCTGATATAGTCAAGTGCAAGAGCAAATACGAGGATAGCTCCGCCGGAGAATATCTGCCAATAGGAGTTCAAACCAAGGAAAGTAAGTCCGTTATTGAACGTATAAAGGAGCATGACTCCGAGGAAGCAGCCGCTCATGCTGCCGGAACCTCCGCCGAATGAAACGCCGCCGAGAACGGAAGCTGTGATCGCTTCAAGCTCAGTTCCGCTGACGGAACCGGGAGAACCGTTATGCATACGGGCTGCAAGTGTCGCACCGCCAAAGCATGCAAGCACGGAGTAGTTCACCATAAGTAGCGTGCCGATTTTTGATACGCTGATACCGGCAAGTCTTGCAGCCTGACGGTTTCCGCCTGCCATGTATATCTTTCGTCCGAAGAAAGTGCGTGACAGTATGAAGCCATAAATGAGCATCAGGATTACCATGATAACGAACGGAAGGGGCATACCGAGAATTTTTGTGGAGCCGAGCTTCCAGAAGTTTTCATTATCAATAACGATATTGTATGTATCGGTAATAACATACGCAGCGCCTCTCCAAACCGATGACATGGCAAGGGTGCATATAAACGGCATCATTTTGCATTTAAATGAGAAAAATGCATTGATCAAGCCGCAGCATACGCCGAACAGGAGCGTAATGATCATGGAAATCACACTGTTCATGCCCGCCTGCAAGCAGAGCGCAACAATGATTCCTCCCATGCAGCCTACGGAGCCAACCGACAAGTCACAGTTACCGCTGATAAGTATGCAGCTTGCACCGACAGCCAACGTACCGGCAAGGCTTGCTGAATAAAGAATTGTTCTGATATTATCGCCGGACAGGAAGCTCGGGTTAACAATCTGGCAAATGATGATTACAGCAACGATAACCAACAGCAATGTGAAATTCTTCGATTTTACAAATTTATTTAATGCTTTTGCTACCATATCTTTCACCTCTTAATCCAGCATTGCAAGTGCGAGTACTTTCTCTTCTGTTGCTTCCTCGCGCGTTACCTTACCTGTAATGTGTCCATTGTGCATAACAAGAATGTTATCGCATATGTTTATGACCTCTGTAAGTTCAGATGAGATGAATATAACGCCCTTGCCTTCTTTTGCAAAGTTACATACCATTTGATAGATTTCAGCTTTTGTAACTACGTCGATTCCTTTTGTCGGCTCATCAAGAATAAGGACATCCGTATTGATTTTGTTTGACGTCCATCTTCCGAGGATGACCTTCTGCTGATTACCGCCGGAAAGCTCAACAGTGATCTTATCATATGACGGGGTTTTAATATCATAATCCTTGATCGCTGTTTCAGCGAGCTCAGCTTCCTGCTTCGGGTCAAGGAACAAGCCTTTCTTAACCTTTTTAAGAACAGGCATCGTAATATTATCCTTGATCGAACGTGAAAGAACAAGTCCCTGCTCTTTTCTGTCTTCAGGGCAAAGCGCAACGCCGTTTGCGATCGCATCACGCGGAGATTTGAACGCGACCTGTTTGCCGTTGAGAATGATTTCGCCGGCTTTAACCTTATCGGCTGCAAAAATCGCACGGGCAACTTCGGTACGGCCTGCACCGACAAGTCCTGCAAAGCCGAGTATTTCGCCCTTTCGCAGGGTAAAGCTTACATCATGGATAACATCGGTCGTAAGGCCTTTGACCTCCAGCACAACATCACCGTATTTGTCGTTTCTGCTGAGCGAGGAATATGTATCGCCGACATCACGTCCAACCATCGCGCAGATGAGCTCATGCTCATTCGTCTCGGCGGTTTTGAACGTATTGACAAGCTTACCGTCTTTCATAACGATTATATCATCCGTAAGCTTGAATATTTCGGGCATACGGTGTGATACATAAAGGATGACCTTGCCTTCGTCTTTCAGTTGATTGATCAGGTCAAATAAAACATTGATTTCAACATCCGTCAGCGGGGCTGTCGGTTCATCGAAAGCAATTATATCCGAATTTCTTCGATACGCCTTCATGATCTCGACCATCTGCTGATGCGCGACGGAAAGCTTACCCACCAATGTATCAGGGGCTATCGGAAGTCCGAACTTGTTCAGGATCTCGACGCTTTTTTCACGAAGCGTTTTTCTGTCAATGATACCGAATTTGTTTCTTGGCAGATCCTCAAGAAAGATATTTTCCATAACGCTGAGCATCGGCACAAGTTGTCTTTCTTGATAGATAACGCTTATACCTGCTTTGATCGCCTCGTTCGGTGTTGCAAAATGCTTTACCTCACCGTTCAGTATTACTTCACCTGTGTCTGATTTAACATCACCGCTGAGTATCTTCAAAAGCGTTGATTTTCCGGCGCCGTTTTCGCCGATCAAAGCGGTTACCTTTCCTGATTCAAGCTTAAAGCTTATCTTGCTCAGCGCCTGAACACCGGGGTATGCTTTGCTTATATCTTTGAATTCAACAAATCTACTCATACTATTACCTCCGTGCTGTCACTTCAGAGACTGTTTTACAACAGCTTTTGCCTGTCTGCGCTGGCTGATGATATCAAATCCGAGCGCTACAAGAAGCAGAACGCCGCTGAAAATTTGCTGAACGTATGTATTCAGTCCCATTGCGTTTGTGCCGTTATTGAAGCAGTTGAGTATAAGAAGACCGACAAAGCAGCCGATCATGCCGCCGGAACCTCCGCCGAACGAGATACCGCCGAGTATAGCAGCCGTTACACCGGAGAACTGGTGCGTTGTAATTCCGTTTACAGTTGCAGACTGAATTCTTGCAACGCCGAGGCAGCCGGCAAGAGCTGCGAGCGCGCCGCTGTTCATGAACAAAACAGTCTGTATTTTCGTCGGATTAAGTCCTACAAGTCTTGCAG
>JAZRYQ010000097.1:0-4055 GCA_045600805.1 Candidatus Alloscillospira sp.
ATCAGGCATGGAACGCCATTCCCCCGCAGCGCCCTGTCAAGTTCCGGGCGTGGCTTGGCAGAATCGTTCGCAACATCGCGATTAATCTATGGACGAAGAATCATACGCAAAAGCGGTATTCCGGTATGGCAATCCTGTTGAGTGAACTTGAAGATTGTATTCCATCCTCCGAATCTGTCGAACAGAAAATTGAGGATAAAGAGCTGAATGAGATCATTGACTGCTGGCTGCGCTCTCTTCCCCGGGAAGAGCAGGTACTGTTTGTGCGCAGATACTGGAACGGTCTTTCCGTGAAAGAGCTGGCAAAAGAGCAGAATGTTTCTTACGGCAAACTAACGCAGAATATGTATCGACTTCGGCTCAGTCTGAAAGCTGCTTTGGAAAAGGAGGGCATTTATCTTGAGTGAAAAAGGAACAACAAAGCTGTACGACGGCATAACCAATATAAGTGATGATATAATCGAAAACGCGCAGTCTGTTCCTGCAAATACACAGAAGGAAAAGAAAGCATGGGTAAAATGGGGTGCGATAGCAGCGTGCCTTTGTCTGGTGGCAGCAGCAATATTTACGCGTTTCCCCTTACCGGAAAAGGAGGATGATCCTGTCATTCCTGCAATTGATGAAACAGATGTACAAACGGTGAAAGATGATCCCCCGCTTGCAAAAAAGACGTCGGAATCCTATTCCTCTCTTTCTGAATTGCTCGATTATCTGAGCACCAATGAAAGTCATGATGACCGGTATGATTTATCTGCATCCGGCGGCTATTTTTTAGACGCATCCGGTGAAACGGGCAGCTCCGAGCTGATTGAAAAAAGCCGCATCACATTTGACAGTTCGGGAGAATACGCATATTTTGTTGATAATAGCGGGATCATTATTTATCATCCGGACAGGGAAACCATGCAGGTCGTTTCAACCTTAAAGGTGGGAGCAAGCTATATTTTTACATGTAATAACAACCTGTTTGTTATTGGCTGTTATGATCTGGATGACGAAGAAATAATTACCTATGACGAAGAACCAAAGGCAAAAATCAGAGTCTATGATATTACGGTCCCGCAGTCACCGCAGCCAAAAGACGAATATGTTCAATGCGGCACGTTTACTGCCTGCTGGATGGCTGATGAGAATATCTATTTGGTTACAAGCGACGGCGTTTGTGCCTGCGGCTGGTCACGGCTTGATGATGTTTCAAAATATTACCCCGCTCTGTCTCATAACGGCGAAGCCGTCAGCTGGGGAGATGAGGATATATCCATTCTCGGTGAACCTGCTCAAGTTCAATTCACCGCGATTACCGTGATCGACGGCAATACTTGCGAAATTGCAGAAAAGGAAGCGTTTTACGGCAATATGGAAAAGCTGTACTACGGAGCGGACTGGGTCGCTGCATCTGTTTCAAGTGAAACGAATGCATACAGAGAAAATCCATCTGTTTACACCTTTGATAACAAGCTGGATTTTACCGGTAAAATCAATTTAGCTAAGATCATAAATGTTTCGGAACGAAATCCGCTGAAAGACGGAATACAGACGGAAGGAGCTTATCTCAGTATAGATTCTATCACAAAGCAGGATGACATTTATCGTCTGATAGGAACTTCCACAAGTATTAATGACACAAAATACAGTGACTGTTCTTTCATGGTGATCGCAGTCGATGCTGAGACCGATGAAGCATCATACGAACTGTTAAACGCAGCGGAAGAATATCCTCACGCCTTCTTTACGGAAATTCTCTGGGAAGACAACCGGGCGATTACATGCATCGGCATTACGAAAGGTGACTTTGGCAAAGAATTTCTGCAGGAAACGAGATTTTTATTTATAGATTTTGACGGATTGGACATCCGTTTGTCGGAAACAGATTTAAGTGCAGATTATTTAGGCGGACGTGTTGGGGTATATTACGGAAGGCCTCTGGGCGCTTTTAACACTCTGATCCCGATGGGGAAAGGGATTTATCTTCGTTACTCAAACCCTGCCGAAGGACCGGGCGGCTTTGACGTGTATGATTTTTCCGACAGCACCAAGGCAAAATGCCTTTATCATCCGGAAAACTCTCTCAGCGGAGCAGATGCATTTGACTATGTATGGTATGTTTATGATGAAAACACGGTCGGCACATTGAAAATAATACTCGGCGAAGAGGTTTACTACAGAGATAATAAAGCCCTGTGGTGTAAATACTCCGTTGATCTCGATAGTGAAAATGTGTTTTCTTTGATTTCAGAAACTCAGCTTGAAGGCACTTTTACCGGCGCAGACGATACCGGATTTTCCCTCTTTGATATACAAGGAAAGCTTTACTATTTAACAATATACACGAACTCCCTTACAGCTTTGGAATAACAGGATAATGACATAGTAATGACGGCGTGACATAAGTCACGCCGTCAAGTTTTTCACGCTCCAACGAGCGATGTGCGCATTATCCCGATCATTCGTAAAGCTTGCCGCAGGCTTTGCAGGCCGCTCTTACAACGTGCTCCATCATGACAACGCTTGTCACGCTGCCGACGCCGCCGGGTACCGGCGTGATATTGCCGACAAGCGGCTCGACCTCGTCAAACAGAACGTCGCCGCAGGTATTGCCGTCCTTGTCTTTTGTGATGGCAACGTCGATAACCGTGCAGTTCGGGTTTGCCTTCAAAACGTGCTCTTTTGTGATGATCCCGTGTTTTCCGACAGCGGAAATGAGGATATCAACATTATCGCAATGACGGATCGTATTGTCCGTGAACACATGACACCACTGAACTGTTGCGTTGCGGGCGATGAGCATATAGCCGAGAGGACGACCTACAACGAGGCTGTGGTTTACGATGACGACGTTTTTGCCCTGAACGTCAAGGCCGAGATAGTCAATGATCTGGACGACTGCTTCTGCCGTGCAGGGATAATATCCGTCGGGATCGCCCATGGCAAGCTTTGCCCAGTTGCCGGGGCTCATGCAGTCCATATCCTTCTCGGGGTCGATCAGCTGATAAAAACGCTCCACATTCAGCTGCTCGGGAAGCGGTCTGAACAGCAGTATGCCGTGGATATCCTTGTCAGCATTGATTGCAAGGAATTCTTTTTCAAGCTCTTCCTGGGAAATATCAGCGGGAAGAATGTATTTTTTTACGGCGACACCCGCTTTATCTGCCTGTGATACGACGCCCTTTTCATACATGATCGAGCCATAGTCCTCACCCACGCGAATCGTCGCAAGAGTAGGTGTTACGCCGCCGAGCTTTTCGATATTTGCGTGCATTCTTTCGCGCATTTTTGCCGCAACGTCTTTTCCGGGAATTACGTTTGCCATTTTGCTTTCACTCCTGTTAAATTAATGATTGTTTTACCGCGCAGTAAATGTTTTCTGCTTTTTTTCCATACTGTGCAAGCATTTCGTTTGCCCTGTTGTTGAGTTCCGCAGCCTTTTCGCGGTTTTTGAGAG
The DNA here is from genome assembly GCA_045600805.1 of Candidatus Alloscillospira sp. GTDB lineage: Bacteria > Bacillota > Clostridia > Oscillospirales > Oscillospiraceae > Alloscillospira. The sequence goes on from JAZRYQ010000097.1 coordinate 3,443, forward strand.
ATTTTGTATTGATAAACACGTTTAATGACGCGCCTTCCAGCGCAGCCTTACAGAAAAGAGCTCCGACACCCGCATCACTTACCGCAAGCTTACTTCCCTTTTGTGCGAATATTTCGATCGCGTCGATCGCTTCGCAGCATTTTTCCATGATGGCAAGCGGTACACTGCAGGCTTTTACGCCCTCAGCCTCGAGGACTTCCGCTTTGCTGGCCTTCTGCTCTTCCGTTTCCGTCGGGAGACGGTAAGCTTCGGCCAAAGGCGCAAAGCCTTCAGCGTCTTTGTCAATAAGCGCAAGCAGTTCCCCCCGTATTGCATTGCACTTATTTTGAAGCTCTTTCAGCTCTTCTTCAACATCGGCGTACTTTTTCTTTCCGATCGTCAGACTGGCGACCATTCCGCCGAGCGCCGTACCGACAGCACCCACGAGTGCCGAAGCACCGCCGCCGCCGGGTACCGGCTCTTTTGAAGCGAGCACCTCTGCAAATTCCGTGCAGGATATAGTTCTGAATTCCATAATAATCACCTTGTAAAAGGCGGGCTTAAAAAAGCCCGCCTTTATGAGTTTTTAGAATAAGCCTGAGATCTTGCCGTTCTCGTCAACGTCGATTTTCTC
>JAZRYQ010000098.1:0-2436 GCA_045600805.1 Candidatus Alloscillospira sp.
AAATCAGCTTGACGGTGTTAAACCGACGCACATTTTTCTGCAGGCAGGTGTCGGCTCAATGGCGGGCGCAATCTGCGGATTTTTTGCCGATTATTACGGCGACGAAAACCGCCCTGTGATTACGGTAGTTGAACCGAATGCCGCTGACTGCATTTACCGCACGGCACAAGCCAATGACGGGAAGCTTCATTTCACTCAGGGCGATATGAACTCGATGATGGCAGGTCTTTGCTGCGGTGAGCCGTGCAGGCTCGCGTGGGATATACTTCGCGACCATGCCGACAACTTTATTGCCATGCCCGAGTACCCCGCGGCAACAGGTATGCGTACACTCGGCAGACCGCTCGGTGATGACGCAAAGATTATTTCGGGTGAAAGCGGCGCTTCGACAACAGGACTTGTTATTGAACTGATGAGAGATAACTCGCTTGAGAAAATCAGGAATGAAATCGGACTTGACAAAAACTCGGTTGTTCTTTGCATCTCAACCGAGGGCGACACCGATAAAGAGAATTACAGAAAAATACTTTCAGAATAAAATGCTGTTATATCTTAGAATTAAATGAACGGAAGTGTAGGACTATATGAATTTGTCAATTACACTCGGCTTTATTGCCAAAAGCGTGGCGCAGCTGCCAAATGAAACCGATGAAGCGCGGGTACGCCGCACGGCTCTGATGCTCAAGGAATACGGCTTTTCATATTTCGATTATCTTATTCCCCGTTCCGAGGACTGGGTTGGCGACGCGGCACGCTTCCGCGAATTTGCCGAAAACGCGGGCGTGCAGGTGCATCAGTCCCACGCGCCTATATACAGGCACCATCCCGAAGTTCCGAGGGACGAGGTACAGAAATCATACCTGCTTGCGGTTGACGCGGCCGCCGCAATCGGCGCAAAATATCTTGTTGTGCACGCTGACGAAAACCGCCTTGCGCCCGATGAAATCTATGACAGCGAAAAGGTTGTCAAAGACCAGATTGAGCTGTTTCTTCCTGTCGCGGAGCGTGCTGACCGCGTCGGAATTAAAATTGCCTGCGAAAATGTAACACAGTCGCGAGATGAGCCGCGCTCAAGGTGCAGCTGCACCGCCGAGGAGCTTCTCGGCATAATTGAGGGGCTCAACGGAACATCGTCAGTTCGTGCGGACAATCCTGCCGGCTGCTGCTGGGATTTCGGCCACGGGCGTATGTTTTTCGGCGATGAAAGCGCGAAAGAGCTTGAAAAGGTTGTACCTCATCTGCTCTGCACCCATGTGCATGATAACCGCGCAAAAGATGACCATCAGCCGCCGTTCACAGGCAAAATGGACTGGCCTCCGCTGATGAAGGTGCTTCGCGACGGCGGTTACCGCGGCAATCTGTCGCTGGAGCTTCACTACGGGCGTTTTCCCGAAAGGGTGCTGCCTGCATATCTTAATTTCTGCCGTATCGCGGGTGAGGAACTTATACGAATGGCAACGGGCAACTGACTGTAGAAACGCTCTGAAATAATAAATATTTCTGATACGCAAGGTTATTCGCTATTTTTTTATACTGTTGCGGATGTATTATTATGGAAAGCATGACCCGAGCTTCTTGCCGGTGTCGAAAGACTCCTTTCCGCTCTGCCCTTTGACGGCAGAAAAATATGCGGCACAAAATCGTATATTTTCTTAATCAAAACACACGAATTAAAAACAAGCCGGGGCTTTGGCGTCCCTCACATAGGGAAAAATGATTCTCTAAGAAGACAGCATAGTTTACAGAAATGTAGGCTATGCTGTTTTTCTGCTTCTTTCCGGGATCTCCACGACTCCGATATAGTTCCAATGGATACGCACGGTCTGCTTTTTCGTCCGGGTACCGGGTACCTTTTCAGGCTGAAAGACCTCTATCTTTTCAACGAATGAGCGGATGATCTCGGCGGTCAGTTCCGGTATCTCGGTATACCTTTTGACGAGAGCAAGGAACGAATTCTCGTTGAGCCACTGTTCCTTTGCTTTATCGATGAACTCTTCCAGTTCGGAAACACGCGCCTGAAGCTGTTTCTGCTCTGCCTCATAGGTGGCGAACATTTTCGTGAAACGCTCATCGGAGACCTTACCGTCGATATTGTCCTCATAAAGTCTTTGAACAATCGTGTCGAGCTTTTCGATACGCGCCTTTGCCTGTTCCAGTGCCCGGGCGCTGTCCCGCAGATGACGGTTCAGCTCTTTTTCGTTCAGCTCTGTGACCAACTGAACGAACTCATCCTCATGTTCCCGCACCTCGGCTGTGATCGCACGGATCTCCCGGAGAAGGATCTCTTCCACCTGAACGTTGTGTATCTGATGGGAAGTGCAGCCACCCTTGATCTTGCGATATGTGGCACAAACAAAGAGTTCCTGTTCATGTGTCCATCCTCTTGCTCTGACCTGATACAGTTTCGCTGCGCAATCCGCACAGAAGAGCATTCAC
>JAZRYQ010000099.1:0-4951 GCA_045600805.1 Candidatus Alloscillospira sp.
CTGCTCCGAAATCTACTATGACCGCGGCGAAGAGTACGGCTGCGGTAAGCCCGGCTGCACCGTCGGCTGTGACTGTGACCGATACATGGAAGTATGGAACAATGTTTTCACACAGTTCGATAATGACGGTCACAACAACTACACCGAGCTTTCTCAGAAGAACATAGACACCGGTATGGGCCTTGAGCGTCTTGCCGTCGTCTGCCAGAACGTGAATTCTCTGTTTGATGTTGACACAGTCATGAACATCACGAACAAGGTTTCCGAAATCACCGGCGCACATTACGGGGAAAGCGAAAAATCCGACGTAAGCCTGCGCGTTATAACAGACCATATCCGTTCGGCAACCTTCATGATCTGTGACGGTGTTCTGCCTTCAAACGAAGGCCGCGGCTATGTTCTTCGCAGACTTCTCAGAAGAGCGGCACGTCACGGCAAGCTTCTCGGCGTAAACGAGCCGTTCCTTTACAATGTCATTGACACGGTTATACATGAAAATGAATGCGAATATCATGACCTGCGCGAAAAACAGTCGTATATCACGAAGGTCGTCCGCACAGAGGAAGAAAACTTCGCCAAGACCATTGACGGCGGCATGAAGATTTTCTCCGATATGCTGGCGGCTCACAAAGCAAACGGCGAAACACATTTTTCCGGCGCCGATGCCTTCAAGCTTTACGACACATACGGCTTCCCCATCGACCTCACGGAAGAAATGGTGCAGGACGAGGGTATGACGCTTGACCGTGACAGCTTTGACGAGCAGATGCAGGAGCAGAAAACAAGAGCACGTGAAGCGCGCAAGGCGCTCGGTGATCTCGGCTGGGCCGGCATTGAGTTCGGCTCCGATATGCCGTCAACGGAATTTGTCGGCTATGACGCCGATGAAACCGACGCGAAGGTCCTCGCGATCGTAGTCGAAGGCGAAATGCAGGAGGCCATGGTCGCAGGTGCGGAAGCGATCATCGTTCTTGACAAAACGACGCTTTATGCCGAAATGGGCGGTCAGGTCGCTGACTTCGGCACGATAACATCCGACGGCACTGTATTTAAAGTAACAAACGTCCAGAAGAACAAGGGCGGCAAATATATGCACACCGGTCTTCTTGAATCCGGCGAAATCAAGGTCGGGGACACGGTCAGGGCATCCATTGACAAAACGCGCAGAAGCGCCGTGCGCCGCGCGCACAGCGCAACGCATCTTCTTGATTCCGCACTCAAAAAAGTGCTCGGTGACCATGTACATCAGGCAGGCTCACTCGTTGAGCCGGATCGTCTGCGTTTTGACTTCACGCATTTTGAAGCGATCACTCCCGATGAGCTTGCGGAGGTCGAAAGACTCGTCAACGAAGCGATACTCGATGGCATACCCGTTGTAACGGAAGTCCTTCCGATAGAGGAAGCAAAGAAAAAAGGCGCCATTGCCGTATTCGGTGAAAAATACGGTGACACCGTAAGAGTTGTCGAAATGGGCGATTTCTCGATGGAATTCTGCGGCGGCACGCATCTTGACAACACGGCAAAAGCCGGCTCCTTCCGGATCCTCAGTGAGTTCTCCGTTGCTTCCGGCGTCCGCAGAATAGAAGCCGTCACAGGCAAAGAGACACTCCGGCTCATGAATGAAAATCAGCAGAAAATATACGATGTCGCGTCCGCTCTCAAGGTAAATAATATTACAGAGCTTGAAGCAAAAGCCGAAGCGTACATGAACGAGCTCAAGGAGCTCAAAAAAGCTGTTGAAGTTTACAAATCCAAGGAAGCCGTTCACGAAGCGGACGGATACCTCACGAGCGCAAAAGCCGTAGGCAGCTTCAAGGTCATAACGAAAGCACTTGCTGACGCCGATGCGGGCAAGCTCCGTCAGCTCGGTGATTTCCTGCGTGACAAGGATGAAAGCGTCGTCGCCGTGCTTGCATCCGTATCAGATGATAAGGTCACGTTCCTGGCTTCCTGCGGCAAGGCAGCCGTCAAAGCCGGCATCAAGGCAGGAGACATCATCAAGAGCATTACAAAGCTCTGCGGCGGCTCCGGCGGAGGCAAACCCGATTCCGCCATGGGCGGAGGCAAGGATATTCTGAAGCTCGACGACGCGCTTGCAGCGGTCGATGACTTCGTAGCTTCCAAGATTTGAGGAGGATACCATGAACGATTGTCTTTTCTGTAAAATAATCGCGGGCGAGATACCCTCGAACAAGGTTTTTGAAAACGAAAAAATTCTCGCCTTTCGCGACATTAACCCGCAGGCGCCGACGCATATTCTCGTGATCCCGAAAGAGCATGTCGCCTCCTGCGGCGAGATCACGGCGGAAAATTCACACCTTGTTTCCGAATGCTTTGAAGCAGTAGCGCAAATCGCAAAGCAGGAAAAGTTAGACACCGGCTTCCGCGTTATTTCCAACTGCGGCAAAGACGCCGGACAGACCGTTCCGCATCTGCACTTTCACATTTTAGCCGGCAAGAATATGGGCGAAACACTTGTATAAAAGAACCGAAAAATCCCGTGAAACTCACAGTTTTCACGGGATTTTCAATGTTCCGGATTTTCAGTATTTTATCATGAGCGTATTCAGTCTTGAAAAATCATCATCGCTGATCATGTAATAGCCTTCGTCGTCTTTGCTTACCTGTACGGATATCGTTTCCGGCTCAAGATAGCCGATATGCTTTACATTATCTTCAAGGAGCGTCAGAATTTCCTCCGCCCACAAGCTTTCTACTTCATCCTCGGTCATATCGGCAAACTCCATGTACCTTTCCGTCCATTTCTCTTCAAAATCATCCCAATGCTCGCTGACGATATGGTCGATAATATCTATCGGATAAACGGTGACGCTTACAATATAGGAATCATCGGCATCGGCAGCGTCGCCGACCTCGTATTTTGCGGCGTTATACATTTTTTCGCACACGCTTTCAAGCCTGCTTCTGATATCCTCCGGACATTTTTCGAGAATGATATCAAAATAATATGCAAGATATTCAGCCTCATACTCGATTCCGTTTCTGTATATCTGCCTGAGCTCCTCTTCACTGTTTGCCACAAGCTTCACATACTCGTCACCCAATATGTTTTTATACTGCGCGTCAAGATCCCCCTGTACATGACCTTTGGCATCGTACCTTGCCGGACCGCATCCCGTGAGCCCTGCAAGCATGAATACCGATATTATCACCGCAGAAATTCTGAATTTCAGTTTTTTCATATTCTCACCCGTATATCATTCAGTTTATTTTGTTTCTTCGATTTTTCTTATTGTTTCTTCCGCAAGACATTTCCTTACCTTCGAAAGATAGTCTGAAAACGCCGCGGTATCCGCTCCGTAAGTCACGTTGAGCTCATATTCAAGCGGGAGCCATGTGGAAATATCGGCTTCATTATGTGAAATGACTGCTTCCATATTGTCAAGCGCCTTGTAAAGCTTTGCTTCATTTGTTTTAAGCGCCAGCATTTCTCCGTAAAGCTCCGTCAGCTCTTCTGCATACGGCGGCGGCAGTTTTTCCACCCATTTTAACAGCGCGTTTTCCTCGTCTTCTTCGTTTTGTTCCGTCTTATAAAAGCTCGGCACATCACCGGTAAACACTTCACCGAGGTCATGGACAATACACATCCGCATCACTTTATTCATATCAAACGCCGGAAATTCATCCTTCACAAAATATGCCATCAGCGCCGTTCTCCATGAATGCTCGGCAACGCTCTCGCGTCGTCCCTCCGGTGACCAGGAATGCCGCATCGTATCGCGCAGCTTTCCCGCCGCAGCCATTATGCCGATCAATTCTTCCGGTTTCAAATGATCACCCCTTTATGAGTGATATTCAAATTCGATGTCAAAAATGCTTACGGTGTCTCCCTCTTCGATGCCGAGCTCTTCCAAACGCTCAAAAATACCGGAATTTCTCAAAACTCTGTCAAAGAACATTCTTGATTCATAATCATCAAAATTGACATCGCGCACGACCTTTTCAAGCCACGGACCTTCCAGTATCCACACATCGTCATAATGCTCGATCATGATATCCTCCGCTTTGCACGGCTCGGGCTCTTCAATAATGATCTCCGGCTCATAAACCGTGACGGGCGGCAGGTGGGATAATTCCTCCGCAGCGGCTTTTACAAGCTCGGAAACACCTATATGTGCCGCGGCGCTTATTTCAAACAGCTTAAATCCCTTTTCCGCGATGTATTTTCTGAACTTCTCGGCAATTTCCTCGTTTTCTATGATGTCCGTCTTGTTCGCGGCGACAATCTGCGGTCTTGAGGCAAGCTCCGGACTGTACCGTGAAAGCTCCTCGTTTATCGCTTCAAAATCAGCTATCGGATCACGTCCTTCACTGCCCGAAATATCCACGACATGGATCAGCAGTCTGCATCTGTCTATATGGCGCAGAAAATCATGGCCGAGTCCTGCTCCGTCCGACGCGCCCTCGATAATCCCCGGAATATCCGCCATGACGAAAGAAACGCCCTCTTCGACGAATACAACGCCGAGATTCGGGTAAAGTGTTGTAAAGTGATAATTTGCAATTTTCGGATGTGCTTTTGAAACGACGGACAAAAGCGTCGATTTTCCGACATTCGGAAAGCCCACAAGTCCCACATCGGCTAAAAGCTTCAATTCAAGCACAACTTCCTTTTCCTCGCCTGCAAGTCCGCTTTTGGCAAAGCGCGGTGTCTGGCGCGTCGGCGTTGCAAAATGTTTGTTGCCCCAACCGCCGCTTCCGCCTCTGGCGAGCACAAAGCTCTCGGAATCGGACATATCTTTAATGATCGCGTTCGTTTTCGCGTCGCGCACGACCGTCCCCTGCGGGACTTTGATCGTAAAGCTCTGCCCGTCTTTTCCGGCGCAGCGCTTGCCGCCGCCGTCCTCGCCGTTTTCGGCTGTATATTTGCGCTTATATCTGAAATCCATCAGCGTTGACATATTCGCATCGGCAATAAGAACAATATCGC
>JAZRYQ010000100.1:0-8943 GCA_045600805.1 Candidatus Alloscillospira sp.
GTTGTCGCCTGGATAGCTGCGATGGTCTTTGCCCCGTTCCCGCGGAATATGCCGTTTATGGCATCGGTAAATATTGTGTACATGAGTGTTATGTGCACGGCGGTGTGCTTTTTCTTACAGACGTTCGGACAGCAGAATACGCCGCCGTCACAGGCGTCGATCCTCATGACGCTCGAATCCGTTTTCGGAACGATCATTTCCGTAGTATTTTACAATGAAAAGCTGACGGTGAAGCTTATCCTCGGCTTCGCTTTGATGTTCGCCGCCGTTATTTTGAGCGAAGTAGATTTTAAAGAGCTCAGGAGGAAAAAATGAGTGCGCGTTTAAAACCACAGAGCGGAATCGGTATGCTGGAAGGCCCGATATGGAAAGGGCTGATCTCGTTTGCGATACCGATTTTTCTCGGCAATCTGTTCCAACAGCTTTATAACACGGCGGATACGTTTATTGTCGGCAATTTCATCGGCAAAGAGGCGCTTGCCGCCGTATCATCATCTACCAATCTGATATTCATGCTCATCGGCTTTCTCAACGGAACGGCGATGGGCGCAGGAACGATAATCGCGAAATATTTCGGCGCCAAAGACACGAAAAACATGCGTCTTGCGATCCATACGGATATTGCCTTCGGTTTTGCAGCGGGCGTATTCATGTCGGTCGTCGGTGTTATCCTGTCTCCGTATATCCTGCGCTGGATGGGTACGCCGGAGGAGGTGCTCCCAAATTCAATAGCGTATTTCAGAACGTATTTTATCGGCGCTGTCGCCGTATTCATGTATAATATAGCGACCGGTATACTCCACGCTGTCGGTGATTCAAAGCATCCGCTTTATTATCTGATCATCTCGTCGTTTATCAATATCGCGCTTGACCTTCTTTTTGTCGCGGTGTTTCATTGGGGCGTTGCGTCTGCTGCCCTTGCAACGGTTATTTCACAGGCATTTTCCGCGGTGCTGTGCATGATAAAGCTTCTCAGAACGCAGGAAAATTATAAAGTCAGCATACGCGAGATCGGCTTTAATAAAATCATGCTCCGGCAGATACTGCATTTCGGTATACCCTCCGGCGTGCAGAACTCGCTTATCGGGTTTGCCAATGTGATCGTTCAGACAAATATCAATGCATTCGGCGCAAACGCGATGGCGGGCTGCGGCTCCTATTCAAAAATCGAGGGCTTTGCGTTTCTGCCCGTAACATGCTTTGCCATGGGGCTTTCCACATTTGTAAGTCAGAATCTCGGTGCAAAGCAGTTTGACAGAGTCAAAAAAGGCACGCGCTTCGGAATCATCTGTTCCGTGACGCTTGCCGAGCTGATAGGCGCTGTCATGTGGCTTTCTGCGCCGTTCTTAATAAGGCTTTTCAATTCCGATGCCGACGTCGTTTCATACGGTGTGCGGCACATGCGTGTGGAATCGCTGTTTTACTGCCTGCTCGCGTTTTCGCATTGCATAGCCGGAGTGATGCGCGGAGCGGGCAAAGCAGGCGTTCCGATGGTGACGATGATGATATGCTGGTGCATTATCCGAATAACGTATATCACGATCATGGTACGCGTGATCCCGGATATAACCGTCGTGTTCTCGGCGTATCCGCTCACATGGTCATTGAGCTCGATCGCATTTCTGATTTATTTCCTCAAAGCAGACTGGATGCACAATTTTGAACGTATGGAAGCAAAAACCTGAAAAAAACAGGCTGTATCATTTTTGATACAGCCGTTTTTTTAATATCTTCCGAGGCGCTGCGTTCGCGCTCGCATTTTTACGCCCGAGACAATTCCGAGCGCCATGAAGTTCGTGAGGATAGAAGAGCCGCCGTATGAGAAAAACGGAAGCGTAAGACCGATAACGGGAGTTAAGCCGAGGCACATTCCGATGTTTTCAAGCATCTGTGCGATGAACATCGCGCCGACACCGCAGCATACAAGATATCCCATCTGATTGTTGCACTTTACTGCGACGTAAAAGCAGCGGATGATCAGCGCGAGAAGCAGAACGACGATCGCCAGACAGCCGACAAAGCCGAGTTCCTCACCGGCAGCGGAGAAGATAAAGTCCGTATGCTGCTGCGGAACGCTGCCTGCCTGCGTCATTTCACCCTGTCCGAGCCCCGTACCCGTAAAGCCGCCGCCGGAAATCGCAAGCTTGCTCTGATTTGCCTGCCAGCGTATGCCGAGCCCGGACGGGTCAACGCTTTTGAAGTACGGCGCCATGATACGGTCCTTTTGTGTTTGACCAAGGAAGTTTTTCCATATAAACGGAGCACAGGCGCCAAGCACGGCAAAACCCGCAAGAAACCACCAAAGGCTCAAACCGCCGGAAAACAGCATTACGATCAGAACAAAGAAATAAACAAGCGCGGAGCCGAGGTCGGCGGAGGAAACGATGATCAGTCCGAACATGATTCCGAACACAAGAAGCATAACGATAATGGAAAGCGGCCTGTTGATGCCGATCCTGTCCTGAAGATAGAGCATAAGACGCGCGAATATGATGATGAACGGGATTTTTACAACTTCTGCCGGCTGAATACCGATAATGCCGAAACGGATCCACGCACGGTTACCGGAATCGCCGGATTCACCCCAGATGAAAAGCGTACATATAAACAGCAGACTCAGTATGTACAGTATCACGGATCGATCGGCAATCAGGTCAACATCAATGACGGAAAACAGCACAAAAATGAATATTCCGAGCACCATGGCGACGATCTGCACCGTAACGTACGAGCCGCCTTTTGTGGCGCTTTTGATGAGTATTGTACCGAATATCGTACACATGATCGACAGTGCCAGAATAAGCATGTCGGATTTTTTGATATAATATTTTACCGCAGTCCAAAATTTCTTCACGGCTGACTCCTGATAATAAGATTTTAAAATATTTTACCACTTTTGTTGCGTTTAGTAAACAGAAAATGCACATATTCTCTTTAAAATTCATTTCGCCTGGTGTATAATACTGTCGATTTACCGGAATGGAGAATATTATGAGGATAATTACAAATTCAGCAGAAGAAACGGAAAACGCCGGTGCCGCGCTTGCAAAACTTCTGAAAGCGGGCGACGTGGTCGCAATGCACGGAGAACTCGGCGCGGGGAAAACGGCGTTTGTGCGCGGACTTGCGCGAGGTCTCGGAATCGATACCCGCGTGACAAGCCCGACCTTTACGATCGTGAACGAATATCCCGGAAAAATCCCGCTTTTCCATTTTGATATGTACAGACTTGCCGGTGCCGATGAGCTGTATGACATAGGCTGGGAGGATTACCTTGAACGCGGCGGTATATGCGTTTGCGAGTGGAGCGAGGTTTCGCCGGAGGCATTTCCGGATGATTCGATAAAGCTTTATATAAACAAAACAGGCGATGACAGCCGCGAGATAATGATTGACTTGGGAGACAGAGAAAATGAAAATACTTGCCATTGACGCTTCGGCAAAGGCGTGCAGCGTCTGCGTGAGCACGGAAAACGAGCTTATTTCGCAGTATTATCAGAAAAGCGGGCTGACACATTCAAGAACGCTTCTTGCCATGTGTGACGATATGCTGAAAAACCTTGACATGACAGCAGCGGATGTGGACGGCGTGGCAGTTACAAAAGGTCCCGGCTCATTTACGGGTGTGCGCATCGGCGTGGCTGCGGCAAAAGGACTTTGCTGGGGGGCGGACAAGCCTCTTTGCGGTGTTTCAACACTTGAAGCCATGGCGTATAACTGCCGCTCGGAGGAGTATATCCTCTGCGCGGTAATGGACGCGCGCAGAGCACAGGTTTACAATGCGCTTTTTGAATGGAACGCAGGAAAACTGACAAGACTTTGTGAGGATCGTGCGATTTCGCTCGAAAATTTGTACAATAGCGCAAAAGTTTCGGAAAAACCGTATTTTATTGTTGGAGACGGCACGGAATTGTGCTATAATTACTTTTTGGAAAACGGCTTGGAATGTATTCCGGCACCGGAGAATATCCGATATCAATGTGCTTTCGGCGCGGCGCAGGCAGCGTTTGAGGGCGGAGTATTTGAGGATGCCGCAATACTTGAACCAAACTATATAAGACTGTCGCAGGCAGAACGTGAAATGCTTGCGAAAATTTCAAATAAATAACAGGAGGATTTTGTTATGTCACAGGTACTTGTTATGGATCATCCCCTTATCCGCCATAAGCTTTCGATAATCCGCAATAAGGATACGGGAGTTAAGGAATTCCGCGAGCTTGTTTCGGAAATCGCCGGACTGATGTGCTATGAAGCTACAAGAGACCTTGAGCTTGAGCCGGTGGATATCGAAACACCGGTCGGCATGGCTCATGCAGAGCAGCTTGCCGGAAAGAAGCTTGCAATCGTCCCGATCCTCAGAGCAGGTCTCGGCATGGTTGACGGTATGCTGAATCTTATCCCGTCGGCAAAGGTCGGTCATATCGGACTTTACCGTGATCCGAACACACTCGAGCCCGTCAAGTACTACTGCAAAATGCCGAATGATATCGCAAACCGCGATGTTATCGTAATTGACCCGATGCTCGCAACAGGCGGAAGCGCCTCTGCTGCGATCACCTTTATTAAAGAGTACGGCTGCAAGAGCATCAAGCTCATGAATCTCATAGCCGCCCCTGAGGGAATCGCGAGAGTGCAGAAGGATCATCCGGATGTTGATATTTATATCGCCGCCGTTGACGAGAAGCTCAATGAGCACGGCTACATTGTCCCCGGTCTCGGTGACGCCGGTGACAGAATCTTCGGCACAAAATAAACAATAGTCGCGGCTTCCTTGCTTGAAACAAGGAAGCCATTTTTATGCCTAAAACAAATGCCGCACATCGTATGATGTGCGGCATTAGACTGTAGACAAAGTCTCACAGAGTTACTCCGCGAAGCGGAGTAATATAACCGAATCTGTTTTTGTGGCAGCTTTGCCGCCGCAAAAACACTCTGAGGCAAGCGTTGCTTGCCCTCGCGCCGACCAAAGAGGGCGAAGCCCGATGCGATGGAGCGCGAGTTTTTTCGCCTGCAAAGTCGGGCAGACTTTGCAGGCGATTTGAGGAGCATTTCAAAAATGCTCCTGTTTTTTTGTGCGATATTTCTATGAAAATACATCGCAAAAAGGTTGAGATAATGCCGCTTTTTTGATATAATAAACAAATTAATATATATTGTAGGAAGGAGCAGGCACATGAAGTTTGAAAAGTGGTGTGTTCGCGGCTATGACCGCGATGACGCTGTCGCACTTGTACACAGCGGTTATAATCCCCTTGTCGCGGTGATCTTGGCATCTCGAGGCTGCAATACTTCTGAAATGGCAGAAGAAGTAATGCGTTGTGCTCCTGCTGAGATCCCGGATCCGTTTCTTTTAAAGGATATGGACAAGGCGTTCAAAAGGATCGGCAAAGCGATTGCCGATAAAGAGAAAGTCATGGTGTTCGGCGATTATGATGTTGACGGTATGACATCGAGCTGCATCATGCATGAATTTCTCGTTTCACTTGGACTTGACTGCGATATCTATATACCCGGAAGACTTGACGAAGGGTACGGCCTTAACATACCGGCACTTGACAGCTTTGCCGAAAACGGCGTGACGCTTGTTGTCACCGTTGATTGCGGTATAACTGCCGTTGAAGAGACAGAGCACGCAAAAAAACTCGGAATAGATCTGATCATTACAGACCATCACGAGTGTAAAGCTGAGCTGCCCGACGCTGTGGCGATCATCGACCCGAAGCGGCCGGACTGCCCATACCCGAATAAGTCCCTTGCGGGCGTCGGTGTTGCATTCAAAGTTGTCTGCGCGCTTGCCGGTCCGGAAAAAACACAGCAGATGCTCGAAACATACGGCGAGCTTGTAGCGCTCGGAACGATAGCCGACGTTGTATCTCTGCGGGGCGAAAACCGCACACTTGTCCGATACGGAATGGAAAAGCTTATCAATACAAAGCGCCCGGGATTAAGACGCCTTTTGCATGAAACGGGACTTGACTGCAAGAGGATAACGACCGCGTCGATCGGCTACGCGATAGCGCCGAAGCTCAATGCCGCCGGCAGAATGGGGCAGCCGAGCTTATCCGTCAATCTTCTGACGACAAAAAGCGAGGCGGAAGCGGCGAGGATCGCCGATGAGCTTGACGCTTTGAATACAGAGAGAAGGAATCTCGTAACGGAGATTTTCAATGACGCCTCTGATATCCTTGCCAAAACCAAGACGCCGGATCCGATCGTTCTTGCAAAACGGGGCTGGTATCAGGGCGTTATGGGCATTGTCGCCGCGAGAATAGCCGAGATCCATATGCTACCGACAATTATGATATGTATAGACGAAAACGGCATGGGGAGAGGCTCGTGCAGAAGCTTCGCGTGCTTCCAGCTTTATTCGGCGCTTGAATATTGCAGTGATTATCTTGTGAATTTCGGGGGCCATGAAATGGCTGCCGGACTTACAATACGGGAAGAGGATATTCCGGAATTCAGCCGGAAATTCAAGGAATATTATCACAGAATGATCGAAATACCGCCTGTTCCGACGCTGACGATTGATTTTGAAGTGATAAAACCCGCGCTTCTTTCCATTGAAAATCTGGAGGCAGCAACTGCGCTTGAGCCGTACGGAAACGGAAATCCCGCCCCGATCTTGTGCATAAAAAATGCTGTGCTGACAGCTCTTATGCCTGTCGGCGGAGGAATGCATACGAAAATCAGGATAAGCAAGCTCGGAGAGAGCTTTGACGGTATTTTCTTCTCAAAAACCATAGAGGATCTGAATGTAAAAGTCGGAGACCGTGTTGACGCGGCGTTTGAGCCGCAGATAAACGAATTCAGAGGAAAACGGAGCGTTCAGCTTCTGATGGCGGATTTGAAATGCCATCCGGAAAGAGAGATACAGGAGTGACCATAATGATTCCGGAAGAAACAATGGTGGAAATTGAAAAACAGTATGCTGAATTTGCCGAAACGGTAAAAAACAACATTCCGGGTGCCAATCTTGACAATATAAGGTACGCATTTGAGTATGCGCTTAACTGCCACGGTGACCAGAAAAGAAAATCGGGTGAGCCGTATATCATTCATCCGATGGCGGCAGCCAAAATCATAGCGGAGATCGGTATTGATGAGGAATCGGTCATATCCGCGCTTCTGCATGACTGCATTGAGGATACCGCTTCATCGCATGAGGAGATCAAACGGCTGTTCGGAGAAGAAATCGCCGATATCGTTGACGGCGTTACAAAGCTTACGCGAGTGACCTATACGAGCAAGGAAGAGGAACAGATGGAAAACTTCCGCAAAATGCTCATGGCCATGGCAAATGATATCCGTGTAATTATCATCAAGCTTGCAGACAGACTGCACAATATGAGAACGCTAAAATACCACAACGAGATAAAGCAACGGGAAAAAGCGCTCGAGACAATGGAGATATACGCTCCCATTGCGCACAGACTCGGTATGCAGAGATTCAAATGGGAGCTTGAAGACCTTTCCATAAAATTTCTTGACCCGATCGGTTATGAAACAATAGCAAATGAGCTGAAAAAGCGCGATGACCAGGATCAGGCGTTTTTTGACAATGTACAGGCGAAAATTACGGACAGACTTGCCGAAAACGGCATAAAATGCACCGTTTACGGCAGGATCAAGCATATTTACAGCATTTACCGCAAAATGTACAGTCAGAACAAAACATTTGAGGAAGTTCTTGATTTGTATGCGTTCCGCGTGATCGTGAATGACATTGCCGATTGCTACAATGTTCTCGGGTACATACACGATATGTACAGGCCGATACCGGGGCATTTTAAGGATTATATCGGAACGCCGAAGCCGAATATGTATCAGAGCCTTCATACGACCGTTATCGGCACGGAGGGAATCCCGTTCGAGGTGCAGATACGCACATGGGAAATGCATCAGACGGCGGAATACGGCATTGCCGCGCATTGGAAATATAAACAGGGAATACAGACGATAGGCGATGAAGAGAAATTCGCATGGATACGTCGTCTGTTGGAGGCACAGCAGGAGAGCGACGCGCAGGATTTCTTCAAGGATCTGAAAACGGATATGTTTTCCGACGAGGTATTCGTGTTTACGCCGCGGGGCGATGTTATCAACCTTCCGGCAGGCGCAACGCCGATCGATTTTGCGTATAATATCCACTCTGCCATCGGAAACAAAATGGTCGGTGCCAAGGTAAACGGGCGTATCGTTCCGTTCACACAGACGCTTCAGAACGGCGATATCGTCGAGGCAATCACGTCGAATTCATCAAAGGGCCCGAGCCGTGACTGGCTGAACATCGTCAAGAGCGCCGAAGCAAGAAACAAAATACGCCAATGGTTTAAGCGCGAGCGCCGGGAAGAGAACATCGAGCGCGGAAAAGCCATGTTTGAAGGTGAATTAAAGCGCGCAGGCATTTCCATGAGCGATATAGCCGGAAACGATATACAGCCGCGAATCCTCAAACGGCTTGCGTATCTGAATCTGGATGATTTTTACGCCGCAATAGGTTACGGCGGCGTTTCCGCACAAAAATCGGTCAATAAAGTCAAAGACGAGCTTCGTCTTATCGAAAAAGAGCATAAAAACGATGAAACTGATTTCACGCCTGCACAGCAGCGTCCGATTCAGCAGCACCCGATCAACGGCATCGTCGTGGAGGGGATCGACAACTGCCTCGTGAAGTTTTCAAGATGCTGTACGCCTGTCCCGGGCGACGATATAGTCGGCTTTATTACGCGCGGTTTTGGTGTTTCGGTACATCGTAAGGACTGCAAAAACTATCAGAAATCACTTGAGAACGAAAATGAAAGAAGCCGATGGATCGGTGTCGGATGGGCAAATACGGAAACTGACCATTTTTCGACCATTCTTCATATAACAGCGCGTGAACGCAGCGGACTTGTCATGGATATTGCCACTGTCCTGAATACGGCAAATATCAAAATGACG
>JAZRYQ010000101.1:0-2510 GCA_045600805.1 Candidatus Alloscillospira sp.
GTTTTCCGACGATAAGCGCGAGAGCTACCTGCGCACATTCTTAGGGCGTATGCTCTTCTCGGGCGACGACGTTTATAAGCCCGAGAAAGACCTCTCCGGCGGCGAGACAGTGCGATGCATGGTAAGCAAGATGGTGCTGTCGGGCGCAAACTTCCTCGTTTTCGACCAGCCGACGAACCACCTCGACCTTGAAAGCATAGCCGCGCTCAATAACGGCATGGAGGCATTTAAGCACAATATAATCTTCTCGAGCCACGACCATCAGCTCACGCAGACCGTCGCAAACCGCATAATCGAGATAACCGACGACGGCATAATCGACCGCATCTGCTCCTTCGACGAATATATGAACATCGACGGATTATCGCAGATAGAGAGATAAGGCGAGCAAATGCCCTTCCCCACACCGGAGAAGGGCATTTTTGTTTTTAAGTTTTGCCTATTTCAGCATGATATGCCGCGGTGCGCGCCTTATCGGGCTGAATGCCGTAAAATATTTGCTTGGCCTCGTCGAGCGTCACAGGCGCAGTGCAATAGAGTCTGAAAAAATAATCCTCGTTTGTCCATACAAGCTCTACAGAATCATCATCAAAAATGAACTGTATGACCTTATATCCGTTCATCTCAACATAATCGACATCTGAGTATTCGGCATCGGGATTGCTGCCAACTACGTAATTGGGATCATTCGGCATCTTTTCCTGGTTGAAATCTATCATTCTTCCGTCCGGCGTTAAATATGTATAGGATGCAAAGCCGCTGCACACTGTTTCATCTATCAGTTCAAAGCCAACGGGGATATATGATGAGCTGTATATGACTTCAAGCTCCTTCGGAGCGTTTTTTATGGCATCCTCATCAACAGTAAAGTAATAATTAATGCCTGTGTTATGCATGAAGAACTTTGCAAGTCCTTCCCTTACCGCCGGTATCGCCAATGCGGAGATCCCGAGCAGAGCCGTGATAATGGCCGCGATGAGCAGCTTTTTTGCCGTTGTGTTCACGCAGCGCCACGCCGCAGTGCCGCTCTTTTTTATGAGCTGTTCAGCTTTCTGCTCAAAGCCCTCAGAAAATGAATACTCTAAATCCTCCTCGTGCGGAACTCCGGCAAATTCAAGCAGTACCGAATCGAGCAGTGCTTCTTCAAATATCGACAGCGTTTTTTTAATCATCAAATACCATCCCCTCCTGAACACACAGTCCTGCGAGCAGCTTTCTGCCCCGCGTTATCTGTTTATTAACGGTCGAGGTTTTTCTGCCCAGAAGCTGTGCGGTCCGGCTTGCCTTCAGCCCGTAAACACAGTGCAGCAGCAGAACGTCGCGATATATATCCGGCAGCTTATCCATGGCTCTCATCAGCTTTTCGCGGTCGTCGGATGCGGCAAGCTTTTTAAACACATTATCGTCGTCGGCAAGTTCCAGTGTATCAATGTCAAGTTCTGAATCCCGACGCTGCTTTTTCGGCAGGAGGTTCAGAGCCGCGTTTTTCGCTGCCGTGAGTACGTAAGCTCTTATGAGTGCATCATCGCACTCAGGCAGGGACTTAATGTTGCGCGCTATGCCCAGCAGCGCATTCTGAACGGCATCCTCGGCCTCGTAAGTATCGTGCAACAGCTCGTTTGCGACATAGAACATTTGCTTTCTGTAGCTGTAATACAGTCTTTCAAATCTCTTTATATCCTCCGCGTCATCTATAACGGCGGCGTAAAGCATCAGCAAATTCGAGTCCCTCCCCGTATGTTACTGAGGTCAGTATATGCTGACATCTCTTCAATTTCAATATTTTACATTTTACATATTTGAATATTATCTCAAATTTGTGTCCCATTTTGCCTGTTCCCCCTGTCTTAATAAACGGAGGTACAAAAAACAAGAAAGGAGATAATATATGTTCAAAAAAAGTATTCCGTATATTTCGATATGTCTGTTGATCGCTGCAGTTATCCTCGGCATTGCGATACTTGTGCAGCCAAAGGCGGTTTCTCATGATGAAATCAACAATGATTCCGTAGTTGGCACATACGCTACCAATGATCCCTCTGTTTCTTCTGACGCGACCTATCTTGTTGTGGACAAAGACGGCAGCTATTGCATATACAAGCAGCTTGCGGAGGAAGCGATCGACGAGGGAACCTACAAAGCAGACTCTGACGGAAAATATATAATGGAATCTAAAACATACGAAGAATTTGACGCTATATACGTCGATGGATGTCTTTTTCTGGCCGGTGATGAGCGGACTATCCTTCGCTTTGAAAAATTTGACGACGTCCCTTCATATGTTAATTTCAATAGATGACTCACGATAAGTATTTAGGATAGAAAAACCAAAAGCCCACAGGCGTTTGCCTGTGAGCTTTTTCACACTCCCGTATTATCAAACCTCGGTATCATCTCGTCCGTGGCGCTGTCGGGCTCCTGCCAGAAGCCGTATTCGATGCCGCGCTCACACATATAATCGCAAAGCGCATCGTTTTCCTCTTTCGTTATGCGTCTTTGAAGCTCGGGAA
>JAZRYQ010000102.1:0-10398 GCA_045600805.1 Candidatus Alloscillospira sp.
GCACCAAGTTGTCGATTACCACGAATTCCACAACGTCTCGATCCATTTTCCCTCGTTCTAACATCTTTCATCACCCATTTCTATTTTACCATATTTTCGCAAAAAAGGCTGCCTTTCGGCAGACCTTTTTCGACAAGCTGAGCCCGTCGGAAACTCCGACGGACTGCTTCGTTATTCTCCGATTTCTTTTCCGCACCAGGGGCAATAATGCGGCACCGGCGCTATTCGCAGATACGCGTTGCAGTATGGGCATCTGTACCACAGAAAATGCGGGATGAGACTTGAGACCATGAGCACAAGACCGACGATGAAGATTGTTTTGAGATATATCCCAGTAAAGTTATTACAAATCCAACTGCCATTATAATAATCTGCAGTTTTGCCGCTTCTTTTGGCTTCATGGAGGATTTCTTCATGATTTTATTTCTTGCCCTCAGTTACGGGCTTTGTAACAGGCGCTTCGGGATCCTTCATCACTTCTTTAAAGGCAGTCGCAAGTCCGGCAAGGCCCTGTATCTCCGACGGGATGATGATCTTTGTGGCTCTGCCGTTTGCGGCAGCGGAGAACGCTTCGAGCGCCTTCAGCTTGATAACGGCATCTGTTGCGCCCGCTTCATTCACGAGCTTGATACCTTCCGCATTTGCCTGCTGGAGCTTCAGGATAGCTTCTGCCTGACCTTCTGCTTCAAGAATAGCGGCCTGTTTTTTAGCGTCTGCGCGGAGAATGGCGGACTCTCTTTCGCCTTCTGCCTCTAAAATAGCGGACTTCTTTTCACCTTCCGCGCGAAGGATGGACTCACGGCGTTCACGTTCAGCCTTCATCTGCTTTTCCATCGCTGCCTGGATCTCTTTCGGCGGCATGATATTTTTGAGCTCTACGCGGTTGATCTTGATGCCCCAGGGGTCTGTGGCCTCATCGAGTATCGAGCACATTTTTCCGTTGATGATATCGCGGCTTGTGAGCGTCTGGTCAAGCTCAAGCTCACCGATGATGTTACGCAGTGTTGTTGTTGAAAGATTTTCAATAGCCGTCATGGGATTCTCAACACCATAGGTATAGAGCTTCGGGTCGGTTATTTGGAAGAATATAACGGTGTCTATCTGCATGGTGACGTTATCGCGTGTAATAACAGGCTGCGGCGGGAAGTCAATGACCTGCTCTTTTAAAGAAACGACCTTGGCGACTTTTTCAAGGAACGGCATTTTGAAATGAATGCCGACGCCCCATGTCGTTTTATAAGCACCGAGGTGCTCAATGACGAATGCTCTTGCCTGCTGTACTACGCGGATATTTCGAATGATCGCGATAAGTATGATAATAATAACGATTGCCGGAATAATATATTTTTCCATTTAGTTTTCCTCCTCAACTTCTTCTTTTACTTCTTCTTTTGTTTCTTCTTTGATTATTGGGACAACTATGAGTTTTACGCCTTCGATCAAGACCGGTCTTACAAGGCTCCCCTCTGTAAGGACCTCTCCTGTTTTGCTGCGTGCAGTCCAAATCTTGCCCGCATCGGATACCTTGCCTGTTCCCACGATATTGTCAATCGTCTCGGTCACATAACACGGTTTGCCGATAACGCGGTCCGCATTTGTGGGCTTATAGCCCTTTTCCATTCTTTTTTTGACGAGCGGTCTTGTAAGTATAAGTGCTGCTACGGAAACAACAAGGAACAGCGTAATTTGCAGCCACATCTGCGCGTGAAATACGGAAGCGATAAGCGCAGCAAATGCTCCGAATGCAAACCAGATAGATACAAGCTGTACCGTCGCACCTTCGACAATAAGGAATACTACCAATGCCGCAAGCCAGAAAATTTGTGCCGGTGTCATTTTATCATCCTTTCTTTTCGGTTTTTTAATATTTTATCACATTGTTTTAAAAATATCACCTCTTCTTTTCTTTTACGCTTGGTAAATTAAACTTACACATATAGTAGCACATTTTTACATTTTGTCAATACCTTTTTGAGAAAATTTTACGGGGATGTAAAAACACCCCCGTAAGATTTGAAAAATCAATTATTACAGATAAAAATCATGTCCGCCGATCGTCGTATAATAAGGTCTGTTCGCTGCCGCCCAACAGTTCCTGATGGAAGCGAAGAACAGGCAGTCACCGACCGGTCGTTCTCCCTCCATGGCCATTTTTGCAGCCGTATAACATTCCTCCGTCGGCGTATTATATATGCTTCCGTTTAAAATCGGAGAAAACTGCACACCGCACCGCGTATCGAAAACGACGCCATACACCGTATCCGGGAAATTCGGAAGCTTGACTCTGTTCATGACGACATTTCCGACCGCAAGCTTGCCCTCAAAGCATTGGTTTCCGGCTTCGGCCCAGATTATCCTGGCAAGCCAGTAAAGGTCATCCTGATCATAAAAATCCTCTCCCGACTCAATTACCTCGCTGCCGGTATAGACGCTCGCCGTATTCGTTTCCTCATTGTACGCATACGTCGCTTCAAACGCTTTTGCCACCACTTCAAGCGGCACAATAAGGTCATCGCTCACAGCGGAGCATACGCCGTCAAATCCGAGGCATCTCTCGTTTGCGCTGATGAAGTTGTCCCCTTCATGTGCGTCGATCGCAAATTCGCGAAAAACAGCAAGCACGCTTTTGTCATTTTCGTTCCACTTCGTCATTTTCGCGCCGAGCACACCGCATATCTCCAAAAGCGGTACATAAATGTCACCGTTTTCGTGCAGTATCGGAAGATGCTGTAATTCAATTTCTTCTCCGTCGATAGAAACGACCGGAACAATTTCTTCAGCAGACTCAGCAACGGCATTGAATGTGATCGTGAAAAGCATCACAGCCGTCAAAACCGCTGACATAATTTTCCTGTTCATACCTACTCCGTTCACCCGAATATCCGGGATTTTGATGTTTTACCGCAGCGCGGCATCATGTTCATCTTACTAATTCAAGCTTGGTTACGCTCTCATCATCCTTAAAATACTCCGCTTCGCGCTTCTGACATGTAAACAGGATTACCTGTCTTGTTTCCGAAAGCTTTTTCAGATAATCAAGCGCGTTGGCCATGCGCTTATCATCGAAGCAAATCAGAGCATCGTCCAGAATGATCGGACTGCAGTCGTCACCTTTGCAGCAAAGTACGCTGATAGCAAGGCGAAGTGCGAGATATACCTGATCTTCCGTTCCCGAGCTTAAGGAGAGCACATTATGGCTTATCGAATCTCCGTGTGCCTGTGCTGCCGCGTCAAGGGTACGGTCAAAGGCAAGCATATCGTATTTTCCGCCGGTGATCTCTCTGAAAATGTTACCTGCCTCCTTGCCGAGCACAGGCGCAAA
Organism: Candidatus Alloscillospira sp.; assembly: GCA_045600805.1. GTDB lineage: Bacteria > Bacillota > Clostridia > Oscillospirales > Oscillospiraceae > Alloscillospira. The sequence goes on from JAZRYQ010000102.1 coordinate 3,323, forward strand.
GCGCGTCTGGATCTCGGTATCGGCCTGTTTGAGCATTTCCTGCGCAAGCAACAGCGCGTCATACTGACGCCCAAGCTGTTCCAGCTTTTCGGATATCACCTTGTTATCGCTTTCTATTACAAGCGGATCGCCCATGGCTCGCATTCTTCCGAGAGCCATATGAAAGGCGGCTTGTCTTTTTTCTATATTGGCAATACACTCGGAAAGGAGTGCCGCAGTCTGTGATTTTTTGAAGCGAGGAGAAATATCAGGTGCTTTGATATCCTCCTGCGGGGCGTTTTTCGCAAGTGCTCCGTAAAGTCCTTCCGCCGCAGCCGCTTTTGCGCTTGCCTGTGCGTAGCTTTTTCTGTCCGCCGTGACCTCATCCATGCAGGGCATGATCTCCCCGACCTCCGAGATAGACGGGCTTATCTCCCTTGCCTTTTCAAGAAGCGCCGAGATACGCTTTTCCTGCCTGTTCTTCGCGTCAGCCGCATCTTCGGTTTCCGAAGCAAGCTTGCTTTCCGCAGCTTCATACTCGCGGTACAGTCTGCTGTATTCGTCGGAAAGGCGGTAAAAGCTTTCAAAATCGGCAATTCCAAATTCCGCCAAAGCGGTGCTGAACAGCTTTTTCTTTTTCCCCGATGAAACATTGACAAGTACACATACTACGATCGAAATTACGCACAGCGCAAGGAAAATCGCGCTTATATAAGGCTGTAATTCAGACATCAAATATGTATAAACGCCGGCAAATGCAAACGCAAGTGCAAGGATGATCGTGATCACAGTAATTACTATGGCGTTTTTGCGCGATTTATTCGCGTTTTCCATAAGAGTTTTCGCGTCTGCCGCCTTTTTTGCCGCCTCGTCGGGTGTGAGACGGGCAAACACGGAGGCGTTTTTCTTTTCTTCCGCGGCGTTTTTTTCATTTTGCGCCGTCATTTCGGCTTTTTCGGCATTTTCAGTCATTTCATATACGGAATCAAGCGCGGCAAGCTCAGCGCGGACAGAATCAATAATGCCGTCATCAACACTTCCGTATTTTTTCAATGCGTCCGCAGCATCAGCCTCAGCCTTTTTCGCTTCGAGCATATCCTCATACGCCTTTTTCACGCCCGCAAGCGTATCGAGCTTTTCAAGCGCCTCATGCGCCGAGGTTTCCCGGAGCAGGAGCTCTTTTTCTTCTTCAAGCCGTTCTATCTCCAGCCGCAGCCTTGCGCTTTCGTCGGCGTCCTTCTGTATTCTTTCAAGCGTTTCCGCATTTTCCTGCAATTTATTCTGATTTGTCGGTATCGCTCCGCTGCTGTTGTATTTTCTCTTGCGCGTCCATTCTCTGAGCTTAGCATCCGCGTCCGTATAAGAAAACTGCTCATCACCGGAGGAAACGATCGCGGCTATCCTCTTTTCAAGCTCTGAGGTCTGGAAAATGCGCACATCCGATTCTTTGATAAACACGCTGCGCTCAAAAACCGCGCGCGACATTTTGCATACCGCTTCTCCGCAGTTTTCCGAATTCAGACCGTCAACGGGTATCTCCGTTCCCGTATAAACAGCCGAAAAATTTCTCATGGCCGCTTTTCCGAGGTTAGACCTCTGAAGCGTTATATTGTCACCCTGCGCATTTATATCCATGGTGCCTGCCATTTCTCCGCCGTGCCATGGATGATATTTTGTTTTTTCCGATAAAAAGCCGATTTTATCGCGTTCCGAGCTGTTGAGCCCGTAAAGCATCGTGCGTATAAACGAACACCATGTGGATTTTCCCGATTCATTCGGCGCGTTGACGATATTCAGCCCGTCTTTTAATTCGAGCGTATCCCCGTTCAGGCAACCGTAGGAAGCGGTCATTTTCTTGATAATCATATTCCGCTCTCCTCCCGGTTTTCCAGCGCCGCAAGACCGTACCGGACTGCAAGCAGGATCTTTTCCTTTTCTTCCGGAGCTTCGGCAGTTTCAAGCTTTTTGTTCATGAGCCGCAGGAAGCTGCCTCGGAGCGTATCCTCGGAAAGTCCTTCCCAAAGATCGCGCGGACTGACCGTTCTGTCGCGCACGGTCAAAGCAAATACAGAATCGCGAAGCTCATTTTCGACCTCCGTAAGATTTGCATTCTCCGCTTTTTCACCCGCGAGCGTAAGCCTTACGATATTTTCCGCATTGTATGCGCCCAGCGCGCCCTTCGCCGCAACCAGAACGTCCTGCCCCGTGATATCGCAGGACAGCTCAACATACTTTCTTTTTGCCAAAGGCACAAAAGTGATTTCTGTATCAGACTTTGTCTGTGTTTTTGAAATATCGGCAATGATAACGCCCTTGTCACCGGTCTCATCAAAGCCTCTTCCCTGCGGACATCCGGGATATGCGTAAAATGTGTTTCCCGCCTTGCACAGGCCGGAGCAGGCGTGTATATGCCCGAGCGCAAGATAATCAAGACCGGAGGATGCGATATTTTCGGTTGTAATCCTGTTATAGGAATCACCCATGACATTTCCGTGAAGCACCGCGAGATTGAGCTTCCCGTCATTTGGCGCGGAAAAGCCGTTCAGAAGGCCGGCGCTGTCAGGCGATGTAAAGGCTGCACCGCAGACTCTGACATTTTCAAGCTCAACTGCTTCGACAGTCTGATTTCTGAAAATATGCACATTGTCGGAAAACTTTAAAAAAGCATACGGTGACGCGCTGCAATAGTAGTCATGATTTCCCGGAGCGATGAAAACAGGTACTTTGATTTCCTTCAGCGCTTCCGTCAGGACCTCGCCTGTTTCATAATAAGCCATCTCGCTGTCAAATATATCTCCCGCCAGAAAAACAAGATCAACTTTGTAATTTTTTGCAGTTTCTGCAATATTCATTATCAGCTCCCGCTGCTCGCTTCTCATGAGCGCAGCCTTTTCAGAAGGCAGCGATTCAAAGGGAGAATCCATGTGCAGATCGGCGCAATGCAGTATTCTGACCGTCATACGGTACACCTCCGTTCCATAAAATAATCGAATTTATGTCAATATTCACAAAAATCCCCTTTTGAGCGAAAGCATTATAGACCAAAACTTTTCAAAAGAAAACACTTTTTTGTTACTCTCAATAAAAAATCGTCGTTTTGCACATAATAATATTCACTATCCGACACATATTGCGATTATTTTTGTTAATTCTCAACAATTCTTTTTCGCTTTTATCTCTAAAGCAAGCACCCTTGTGCCCCACATGTTTGTTCATTTATCAAAAATTATGTCACTCTGTCCCCCACAGATACCGTAAAATAAGAATAATTCCGAACAGCCTGAAAAGCTGTCCGGAATTATGGTTGAATAATTATTCGTTGTATTCATTTTTATACCATTTTTGATGGTTACAATATGTTAAAATTGCACATTTTCAGTCATTTTTTCCTATATATGTAAATCTCTGAAAAGTCCTTCCGTCGCGCTCGACCGTTTCAAACCACATGGACGCAGGGCGCACCCATAACGCTCGCTCGCCGTACAAGGCGCGGTATATCACCATTGGCTCGAGCGTCTCGGAATCTGTCGCTAATCCGAGCACCTCGTATTCGTTTCCTTTAAAATGTCTGTATTTTCCGGGCTTTATTTCCATACTGCTTCCTCCGACAATATTCTGTTTATCCCGCGGGCGATCCTGTCCGGAACATTGTCAAAATGTCCCCCGGCGTTCAACTCAAAAAACACCTTCGCGCCGCGCCGCTGCATGATATCTGCCATTGCGGCTGTTGCTTCTTCGACCTTGCTCATTTTCCGGTTGCCTGTTTTTCTTTCCCGGTCGCCAAGCGAAAAATAAACGCGCTCCGGCGTTTTCACGGATTCTTCCGCGGCGGCAAAATCCATAAAGCCGTCATACCACAGGGAACCGGACGCCGACATAACATAATCGAAAGCGTCTGTTTTATAAGCTGACCACAAAGCGAAAAGCCCGCCGAGAGAATAGCCTGCTATGACGCGCTTTCGCGGTTTTATGGTTTTTTCCGCCCACGGTATGATCTCATCGAGGAGAAAGCAGAGATGCTGGTCTGCACCGCCTGCAAAATCCTCCCCGTTTTTAAACACACGTTCTGCTTTCCACGGTGAAAGCTCCGCATTCCAGTCTGTTCCGGCAATGGTTACAAGCATGGGCTTCGGCTCCTGGAGCTTATTCCATATCTCATCACCGTTTTTGCCGTTGAGATGAATATAAACGGCTGTGTCGCTTTGCTTTTCAGGCAAATACACGCTCACCTCATGTTTACCGAATGTCCTGTTCATGGTCATACGAGATCCGGAAATCCTATCTGTCTGAGTGCTTCATAGCAGACGACCGCGACGGAGTTTGACAGATTAAGACTTCTCGCGTCTGCCCGCATGGGAAGTCTTATACAATGGTCATCGTATTTTTCCCGGAGCCATTGCGGAAGTCCCGCCGTTTCTTTGCCGAAAAGAAGATAGCAGTTATCGGTATACTGTGCTTCGGTATAATGCTTCTTCGCTTTTGTCGTTGAAAGCCAATATGTACCGTCCGGATTTTTCTCAAAAAATTCATCAATGTTTTCATATACCGATATATCGACCATCGGCCAGTAATCAAGTCCGGCACGTTTTACGGCTTTGTCGGATATGTCAAAGCCGAGCGGCTTCACAAGATGAAGACGCGATCTTGTCGCCGCGCAGGTTCTTGCTATGTTCCCGGTGTTTGACGGTATCTCCGGCTCGACAAGTACTATATTTAGCATTGTATGCTCACTTCCTTAATAGTTGTTGTATATATTATATAATGTATAATTTTGATTTTCAATATGTAAGAGAGAGGTTACTCTCTCTTATTTAAATGAGCTTGTTACGCTGTCCATAATTTCTCCGACAGCCTTGAGTGCTTTTCCTGTCATCTTTTTGGAAAACTTTTTCTTTTTCGGCATGACCATCACAGCCATCACAGCGCCGGCCGTAACGCCGAGTGCCATACCCTTGGCAAATCCTGTTCCGTTCATATTTACCCTCCGATAATAATTTGTGCATTTCTATTATTTGAGAATGTGCAAATATTATTACGGAAATTTTATCAAGTTATAGTTGACAAAAGCGCTTTGATGTTGTATCATACTTTTTGCTGACACGGACGATTAGCTCAGTTGGCTAGAGCATCCGCTTGACGTGCGGAGGGTCAGCGGTTCAAGTCCGTTATCGTCCACCAAAAATACCGCGACTTTGTCGCGGTATTTTTATTAAAACAATTTTCCGAGAATATCCGAAATTTCCTCCGGGGACAGCGTTTTTTCGGAATCTATCCCGAATTTCGAGAAAATTTCCGGTGCAGCGTTCAGCTCGGCAAGGCTTTTTTCAATTCTGCCCGCTTCCTGAACATACTCATCCTCCAGCACGTCCATGAGCGCGTCATTGTCATTGAAAACTTCGTTCAGAAGCTTACAGAGCTGCTCCATTCTGAATTTGTTTCCCGAATACGCGCTGAACATGCTGTTGTCGGAATCAAATTCGATGTCAAATTCCCCGACCTCATGGTCCTCGCTTATTTTGAAAACAGCGGCTTCGATAACAGGGCCCGTGGACGGTACGCCTGCTTCATCGAAAAGCGCCTGCCGGACGCCCGAATCGGCTCTGAGTATATAATATCCCTGATATTCGGATATTTTAAAATACTGCTCCATGTATCTTCCCCCTTTTTGTTTATTATACCACTGTCAGGCACACTCTTCAACTTTACTTTGCCGTAATTTTTTAAGGAATCTGAAATGAAAAACACACTTTGGACAAAGGATTTTACGATCATAACGATTGGCAGCGTGATCTCCATGTTTGGAAATGCGCTTGCCGGTTTCGCCATGAGTCTGCTCGTTCTCGATTACACGGGCTCTACTTTTCTGTACGCCCTTTACAATGTACTGTACTTTCTTCCGAACGCGATCGTTCCGGTGTTATGCGGACCGTTTCTTGACCGTTTTTCACGCAAAAAGACGATTTACACGCTTGATTTTTTCACGGCCGGATTGTGCATTGTCGGCGCGGTCATTTTAAAGCTCGGCCTGTTCAACTTTGCGGTGCTTGCGCTCGGCACGATGCTGCTCGGCACGATCAACAGCGTTTACAGCGTTGCGTATCAGAGTTTTTACCCGCTTCTCATAACAGAGGGCAACTATTCAAAGGCGTATTCTATCGCAAGTATACTGGAAACGCTTGCGATGGTCATGGTACCGGTCTCCGCGTTTGTTTACAACAGCGTCGGCATTGCTCCGCTGTTTTTATTCAACGGCGTTACATACCTGATCGCTGCGATCATGGAAACACGCATAACGGCGAAAGAGGATTACATCGAAGCGCGCCGTCTTTCCGGCGAAAGCGCAAAGGCAGGCAGACAGTTCATATCCGATTTCAAAGAAGGTATTGCCTATCTCGTCACAGAAAAGGGACTGCTTGCCGTCGCGATCTATTTCACGTTCTCTGCATTTTACTCCGGCGTTTCAAACGCCATTGTGCTTCCGTATTTTAAAAGCACGTTTGAAAACGGAGAATATATTTATATGCTTGTATTCGGAATGACCGTTCTCGGCAGAGCCGTCGGCGGCGCGTATCATTACAGGCGCAAGCTTCCCATCGGAAAGAAATTCCTTATTGCCGCCATCGTTTATATCACCGTTTCGATAATCGACGGCGTATTTCTCTTCTTCCCGATCGCCGTGATGATGATTTTCATGTTTATCGACGGTCTCATGGGCATAACATCCTACACGATCCGTGTTTCTGCGACGCAGAGCTATGTTCCCGATGAGAAAAAAGGACGCTTCAACGGCGTTTTCGGAACAATAAACACGGTTGGTATGGTCATCGGACAGATCGTAGCCGGCGCACTTGCCGAATTTCTGCCGATACGCGGTGTTGTACTTGGCGCGGCTCTGATCGTCACCGTCTCCGCCGTCGTCTTTATCGTCGGCAACAAAAAGCATATCGCGCCGATCTACAATACGGACAAATAACAAATCGTCGACAAAGTCCATTGGACTTTGCCGACGAAAAAACTCGCGCTCCATCGCATCGGGCTTCGCACTCTTTGGTCGGCGCGAGGGCAAGTCAAGCTTGCCTTAGGGTGTTTTTGCGGCG
>JAZRYQ010000103.1:0-2754 GCA_045600805.1 Candidatus Alloscillospira sp.
CCCGTGTGTCAAAAACACACTCACAGCTTCCGAGAAACGCCGAGGCGGAAATATCATATTTTGCGTTCGTTTCCTCACAGGCTGCCGAGCACTCAAAATCCGTCTGCGCAGATGCTTTGTACACTTCGTTGTCACTTGAACAGTAAAGCACCTGAAAGCTTACAATACCGCGCACATACAGCTTTCCCTGCTCGGCGCTTTTGCTCTTCATCATCACCGTCCCGAAGCTATCGAGGATCTTATCCGGCTCGGGCTGCTGATTCGGTATCTGTATTTCCGCGCTCACATCGCAAAAAGCCGCTGACTGCGCCAGTATATTCAGGTATTCAAGTTTTTCCGTGCTTATTTCCATATTCTTACCTCCAAAAGTGTTATACTCTCAGAGGTAATATATTCAAAAGCTCCTGTTCATATGCTATCTTCGGCCGCATTTGCATATTCTCAGACCGAGAGCAATCAGTAAAAGCGCTGCGATAAACCACCACGCGCCGGCAGGCAGCAACAGATACAGCAATATCAGAATACCGGCACAAACACAGCATCGGCCGCAGATTTTCACGCAACGCTCCGGTTTACATCTCGACAAATCAAAGACCGCCTTTCCGATTCATACTATTCGGAAAGACGGTTCAAATCGACGGCAAAGTCAATTCGACTTTGTCGTCGAGCTTTTCTCGCGCTCCATCGCAGGAAGCTTCGCTTCCTTTGGTCGGCGCGAGGGCTCACACGGTTCGCCTTATGGTGTTTCTGCGCCGGCAAAGCTGCCGCAGAAACAGAAAATGTTTCGTTTTGCCGGTTGGCACAAATTCCGGTGAGACTTTGTGTACAATCAAAGACCGGCTTTCCGATTCATACTATTCGGAAAGGCGGTGTTTTGTTACTTTTCTGAATGCTTCACTCTGTCTTTGAGCTCCCATTCTTTTATAGCGCTTGCTTTTTCATATAGCCTTAAATAGCTGTCATATCTTGAACGAACGATTTTTCCCTGCTCTACGGCATCTTTTACGGCACAGCCGCGCTCCTTCGTATGACTGCATCCCGTATATCGGCAAGAATTGATATATTCATGAAAATCGGGAAACGCATACTGCAGATCATCCTTGAGCGTTACCTCGATATCCTCGATTTCAAAAGAGGAAAATCCCGGCGTGTCGGCAATGATCGCACCGGTGTCAAGCGTGAAAAGCTCAACATGCCTTGTTGTGTGTCTGCCTCTTCCGAGCTTTTCGCTCACATCTCCCGTTTTGATGACAAGCCCCGGCTGCATGGCATTGAGTATGCTTGACTTGCCGACGCCCGAGTTCCCGGTAAAGGCGCAGACCTTCCCCGCAGTCACTTTCGCAAGCTCTGCTATTCCCTCGCCCGTTTTTGCGCTTGTCCGTATCGTCGTATATCCTGCGTTTCGGTAAATCTCATACAGCTCATCGCCGGTATCCATATCCGTTTTGTTCACGCAGATTATGACCTCGCAGTTTTTCTCTTCCGCTATGACCGTCACTCTGTCAACAAGGAACGGATCCGTCACCGGTATGACATTGGATGCAATGACGACCATTGCATCAATATTGGCGACCTGCGGTCTTACAAACCAGTTTCTTCGCGGCAATATGCTTTGGATATAGCCGCCGCTTGCGTTTACAGAAAACTCGACATTGTCACCGACGAGCGGAGAAATTTTATCAAGCCGGAAACGGCCGCGTGCTTTGCACTCGACCGTTTCATCACCGGATCTTACATAGTAAAACCCGCTTAATGCTTTATAAATCGTCCCTTGTCTTACGTCATCCATCAATTAATCACCGAAAATATCAAGATCGCCCTCGAGGTCTTCCTGTCCCGGGTCAATTCTGCCGTCATTCGGCTCTTCCGGCGGAGTTTCCGGCGTGTCCGGTGTGTCCGGAGTCGGCTCTTCCGGCTTCTCGGGTATATCGAGCGAGCCGTTTGATATCTGAAGAATTACGACGGTTTTTATCGGGACTTCATCGTTTTCCTTGTAGCTTTGGAAAAGGACCGTATCGACCTTTTCCTCACTGTCAACATAATCGACCTTGTAAAGCAGCTCTTTTGCTTCAAGTCTGGAAATTGCCTGCGTCATGGTAAGGCCCGTGACATCCGGTACGGTCGTGAGCTTGATCTCCGGCCCGAGGCTGTACGTAATATAAACGCTGCTGCCCTCGTGAAGCACTGTCCCTTCCTCCGGTATCTGCTTGATAACGAAGTTTTCCGGTACGCTGTCATCGTTTTTCCTGTCCTCATTGATATTGAGATTGAGTCCGAGATTCTGAAGCTCTATTTTTGCCTGACGGTAATCCTTGTCCGTAATATCCGGCATGAGGATCTCCGGCTCCGAGCCGCTTGAAATGACAAGATCAACATTGATCCCGCTTTCCTGCGCGGGTTGCTGCTTGCCCTCCTGCGGGCGCTGACTGATAACGGTGCCTTCGGCATGTGTCTCATCAAATTCATAGGTGATCGAAAAATGATACATATCCTCATACGCGGAATTGTTTTTAATGCTGTTCCATGATTCACCGACGAATTTCGGAACCGTCACAAGCACAGGATTGGGATTAAAAATATCTTTAAAAAACGGGAGCAAAAATACTACGATTCCAACTAATATAAATGCAGCAACGCAAAGCATAGCCACGTAAAATGATGTTCTTCCGGAGCGTCTTTTGCTTTCATGATATGCGTCGTTTGATATTTCCCGCTTCGGCGTCTGCGGTTTGATCGGCTTCGGCACAAGTCGGA
>JAZRYQ010000104.1:0-2410 GCA_045600805.1 Candidatus Alloscillospira sp.
TAACCGCCAAGTCCGATCCCGTATTCGGCGGCGTTTATAAATTGTGTGCCGTTGAAAATGACAAGGGCGAAATCATACCCAAGATAAAGATAAGCGAAAATGCCGCCAAGATAACAAATCCCGGCTATAAGCACGTTTACCGTATATATGAACGGGCAAACGGCAAGGCGATGGCGGACTATATCACCACCTATGACGAAGTCATAGACGAAACAAAGCCGCTTGATTTATTCGATCCCGACTTTACCTGGAAGCGCAAGGAGGTTACCGATTATATCGCAAAGCCCCTTTTGGTACCTGTTTTCGAAAAGGGCAGGCAGGTTTATGACCTGCCCTCCATTAAAGAGATCGCCGACTACTGCGCCGCTCAGATCGACGAGCAGTGGGAGGAAGTTTTGCGTTTTGAAAATCCGCACAACTACTATGTTGACCTCTCAAAAAAGCTTTGGAATATAAAACAGGAGCTTCTTATTAAAGGCAAAGAGGGAATATAAAGAAGCTTAGCGTGAAAACTTCCATAAACTATCTGATTACATTTGCTGAATAATTAAACAGGCGCGCTGCAAAATGAGAATTTTTGCAGCGCGCCTTTTTGTTTCTGTTAATGTGCTTTAGATTCTGTTTTCGTTTCTTGCGATGATGTCGTTCTGGAGGTCACGACCGAGCTCGACAAAGTATGCCGAGTAGCCGGCTATGCGGACAACAAGGTCACGGTACTGCGTCGGCTCGACCTGTGCAGCTCGGAGGGTAGCAGTGTCAACGACATTGTACTGTACCTCGAGACCGCCGCGCTCAAAGTATGATTTTGTCATAAGAATGAGCTTGTCAACGCCGCCTTGATTTGCCAAAACCGAGGGGTGCATACGCATATTGAGCGCGATGCCGCCCATGAAACGGTGATGGTCGAATACAAGCGATGACTCGAATACGGCTGTCGGTCCGCCGGTGTCACGGCTCTGTGCCGGGCTCATAGCGTCAGCAAGCGGCTCACCGGAACGGCGTCCGTCCGGTGTTGCAAATGTCGTCCAGCCCTGTGCAATGTGGTCGGATGCGCCGTAAAGGCCGCTCGTGTAAAGCTTTGCGCGCGTTGAAGAGCACTGCTGGCAGATGTTGTAATACAGCTCAACACACCATTTAAGCTCAAGGTCAACATACGGGTCTGCGTTGCCGTAATGCGGAACTTCGTTGAGAATCTTCTGACGAAGCGGCTCGTAGCCTTCCCAGTTTGCGATCCACGCATCGTAAAGCTCGCGTGTCGTGAGGAGCTTTTTGTCAAAGCACATGTATTTGATGGTTGACAGACAGTCGGCCAGTGTTGCAAGACCTGTTGCCGTGCCGCCGAAGGCATTGTACTTGCAGCCGCCTGCTGTGCAGTCTTTACCGGATTCCATGCAGCCCTCCATCGAGATGGAAAGCATAGGCTGTGTGAGATGATAGAAGCTGATCGTTTCGGCGTAGTTGTTGAACGTGATATACAGCTTCATGATATAGTCCGCCATTTTTGCAACAGCATCCCGAACCTGCTCGATGCTTGTCATGTTGTAAAGGTAATCCGTTGTAAGCGAAGCCTGTTCACCGTTCCAGGGGTTGATGCCGTTGTTGATAGCCATGTTGAAAATCGTGCCCCACATGACTGTCGCGTGCGGCGGGAAAAGACCGTTACCGGCAGGGAAGTCACGGCCGCACCCGACGATTTCCTGACAGCCGATCACGCCGTAATCGCGTGCGTCGTAAAGCGAGAATCCGCGCTCTTTGATAAGACCGGGGATGATAACTTCGTCGTTCTGATAAAGCGGCAGACCGCCGACAAGCTTTGATGTGCCGATAGCGCATTCCCAAAGCTTATCCGGGCTGTTCTTGTTGAATCTGAGAGAAATCGTCGGATCGTGAAGCTTCAGACGGCCGACTGTTTCAAGAGCCATGTAAGTTACGGGATTCGTTGCGTCCTCTCCCGTGTTGGGATCAACACCGCCGAGCGTTGTATGCTGGTATGTGTTGCCGACGCCGGTGATCGTAACGATCTGTGCGGGAGCTGCACCGTAGAAGCAGTTTGCTTTGAGGAAGAATGCGTCGACGATCTCCTGTGCCTGCTCTTCCGTAAGCCTACCTTCTTCAAGGTCCTTTTTGAGGAACGGCCATGTGTACTGGTCAAATCTGCCGAGTGACGGAGAGGGGATATTTGTTTCGAGGTTGATAAGGATCTGATACATGATAACGCCCTGACATGCCTCCCAGAAGGTACGCGCGGGGTTTTCCACAAGGTTATCAAGACCGTCAGCCATCATCTCAAGCTCTGCTTTTCTTGCGGGGTCCGTGCAGGCATCGGCTTTTTCGTGGCACGCCTTTGCGTATCTGCCGACGAATATCATGGCGGCTTCGCAGGAAATTTTTGCGGATTCATAGAACATGG
>JAZRYQ010000105.1:0-2964 GCA_045600805.1 Candidatus Alloscillospira sp.
GGAAAAGCTTTTCCCCGCACACGCGGGGGTGATCCGACGTTTGCGTTGCTCTTTTTCGGAATGTAATTCTTTTCCCCGCACACGCGGGGGTGATCCTCAGCTTCCACGCCTCGGACTTGTTATTGCTCGCTTTTCCCCGCACACGCGGGGGTGATCCTAATCCCATGGTATTGAGACCATGGGCGATCATTGCGTTCTCCAAGGATTTGCTTCCCCGCTCCCGCCATATGTTAAGCAAAAGCGCATCGTTGCAAAAATGAACGGACTCCTGCACCTGTGCAAAAAAAGAAATGAGGTAGAATTCAAATGAAAAAATACATCATCACGGACGCAGTTGACACGAGCCTCATCAAGCCGGAGAACGTACTTTGGCCCGGTGCTGCGGTCGCCGCTGTTGCCTTCGGATTCGTACCCGTGGTTGGCTTCGTGCCGTGGACAACCACGGCTGTAGCGAGGGCAATGCGGGATCGTTCCGTCACAAAGATCACCACGGTGGACGAGCTTTGCAAGTATCATAATTGCATCTCAAACGAATGGAAAACCAAGGTTCTGTACGTTGAACATCCGCACCGTAAGGGCGTTCTGATCGAGGCAGCGCTCTATAAGGATTACATCCTCAGAGAAATGGTCGCTGACGTATCGAACTACATCATGGATCATTTGGATCTGTCTAAGCTGGTAGTCGGGTTGATTGTATCCGATAATGGGAATGCCAAAGTTAAGGTGCCGGTCGAGCAGGTCAATGCGGAAGCGGCTATAAAATGCTCACTGAACAAAAACTATCTTTTCTCTGTCTGTGATACTCATGCAGTGCCCACAGACGGAGCGAAATATATTTGGATCAGCCAGTTCCCGGACATCATTGCAGCGGTCAGGCACGGCTCTGGAAAAATGGAAGTGCGCAAGAAAATTGCCCTTGATCTGGATGTCGGCGTTGGTGCAGGTAAAGCGTCAGCAAATGCCGACCGGAAAAAAGAACATGAATTTTATATCTCCTACTCCAAGCAAAATGATTGAAGAAAAGCATCGAAGGAATGTGCTCGCAACGTTGTTCACTTAGAAAAGCATTGATGCACATATCGCAATGCGCTATTATACATTTATCGCAATTGGCTTATGTGCCATTATTTGAAAGATACTATCCCCTAACGAATGAATGCGGTGATCTTGTATGAGAAAAATTCAGAATTTATTATCAATTCATCTTGCGTTTGTGGCAGTATTGGTACTAACTGCCTGCCTGTTTGCAGTCCCTGCTTTTGCTGCAGACGCCATTTTTCCTTTAAGTCCAGCAATATATGAATTGTCAGGTGACACAGACGATGACTATTCAAAAGCCAAGGCGGTTCAGTCGTTTTCTTACGGAAGGAATAGTATTGGAAATATCTATATAAGCGGTGACCTGTCTCATAACGCCGACTTCAATGGCTGCGAAGCATATAGTACGTCTGGTGACATATCGTTCAACATTACCTATTATGGACAGAACCATACGAAGAATAAGTCGGCTTGGAATCTGGATTCTGATGACAGCAAGTCCGTTTGCGGAATTAACGTTCCGAAGAAAGTCAAACAAGGTGCCGTGATCGTCCAGAAGTCTCGGGATAAGGTCAACTGGGAAAATGCGTGCGAGCCGAGAAATGACTTCTTTGCTTCGGATAAGCATAAGAATGAAAACCTCTATTCTGCCAAAGAGTCAGAAACCGCGAACGGCATGTATTATCGAATCATCGTCGGCTATAAAATGGTACGCCGTATTGATTCTAAATCCGTTTTGCTGGTTTTTCACGATAACGAATACGAGCGGATCAAATGCGTAGAAGTATATGAATTCTATATTTCCTCTGATAAGGATCATGTTTCAATCCACGATCTTGCTACCGGTAAGGAGATCAGCAACGGTTCCACGACCCCCGCAGGATTCTATGTGAATAAAGGCGGCAGCACAAATACCGTAGTGGTAACAAGCGGTCAGACCTCTATCACGGCAAATGACTGCGATTTCTTTTCCAAACCTGGAAAGTATACTGTTGAAAGCACTACCAGCTCCGGGAAAAAATACAGTTCTACCATTACGGTAAGCGATGGGCAGGCATTGACGGAACTGCAGTCTACAGTCAGTGAATACAAAGCAAATACAGGATTTGAAACAAGGAAGCAGGTCGTGAGCGGCGCATTCGGTAAAAATTCGTATACGATGCTATACCTTGCACGAACTCCGGGCTCAACAATTTCCACCACAACCAGAAGCGCTTACAATGCATACGGCATCACAGGTAACAGCGTTTCCCTATACTTAAAGACCCGTCTTCCGATAGAAAAAGCGAACAACGGTTGGGTCTTGTATGATGACGAATGGGGGAAAAAAGATAAGGAAACAGTCAACGGTGTTAGAACCGGCGAAATCGGTAAAGGTGCACTGATCGTCCAGACATCAAAAGACGGCGTTAACTGGACTGATGTGGATAAGGGGCGCTATTCTAATGGTCTTTATACAACAGATTTCGGTACCCATTATAATGACGATCAGATTGTCCAGATCTATACTCCAGACGGTGATGCCGTACTGAATGGAGTATGGGTTCGTGTATGGTTCGCGTATCAGCTGTATAATAAAGCCGAAAAGGAATATAAGGACTGCATTGAGGAGTACATATTCTACCTCTGCAGCAATGAACTCGATGCAGTAACGTTCCACAATTTTTCTGTCTCCGAGCAGCTTGAAGAAACGCTTGGTGATGATGACGAAACCACGGTCAAGATGTACCGGATAGCTGAAACAATGCTTGACGGAGCCTGTACCACCACCGGTTTTTCGATTGATACCAGTTTGAATCCGAACGTCACCTACGCAGTGAAAAAGGACGGAAACTCTGTTTACAATGGTGGTCGATCTTTTTTTAATACCGGAAAGTATGAGATCAGTATCCGAAGTGCTGTCGGGGACACCAAAGAGGTGACATA
>JAZRYQ010000106.1:0-2949 GCA_045600805.1 Candidatus Alloscillospira sp.
GTCAGGGTATGCTGCTCATCGGTAAATTCATGGCGATGGCGTGCATGCTTGACGGCAAGCACGTCTCCTGGCTCCCCTCCTACGGTCCCGAAATGCGCGGCGGCACGGCTAATTGCAGCGTATGCGTCAGCGACGAGCCCATCGGCTCTCCGCTTGTCATCAATCCCAACGTCCTCGTGGCGATGAATCTTCCGTCACTCAAAAAGTTTGAAAACGATGTCGTTCCCGGCGGAATCATTCTTGTTGACAGCGCCATGATCGACGCAAAGGTAGAGCGCACCGACGTCAATGTCTATTATGTTCCGGCAACAAAAATGGCAGATGAAAACGGTCTGCGCGGACTTGCCAATATAATACTCATCGGCAAGCTGTTCAAGGAACTTGCTTTCTGCTCTGCGGAAGCACTCGACGCCGGTCTCAGGAAGTCTGTCCCGGCGGCAAAGACCGCTCTGCTTGAATCCAATAGAAAAGCTCTCAAACTCGGAATGGATTTTTGACCTTCTAAGGAGAAACCAATGGATAACCTCAAAGAAATTGCGGAGCGAATTGCAGGACTTCGCGATGCGTGCGGCTATACTCCCGAAGAACTCGCAGATGAGCTTGGCATTGACAGAGACGTTTATGCCTCATATGAGGCGGACGGGAAGGACATCCCCATAAGCGTAATCTTTCAGATTGCAAATAAGTTCAACGTCGATTTCAACGAGGTGCTGACGGGTAATTCCGCAAAGCTCGACACGTATCATATTGTCAAAGCAGGTCAGGGACGCAACGTTTCAAGATACCCGGGTTACAGCTACCGGGATCTCGCCTTCCGCTATTCCCGAAAGGTCATGCAGCCGCTTCTCGTTACTCTCGACCCATCCGATGAGCCTGCCGCTCTTGTAACACACTCCGGTCAGGAATTCAATTTCGTCATAGAAGGCAGCATAATCCTCGCGTTCGACGATCAGGAATTCCTCCTCAAAAAAGGCGACAGTATATACTTTAATCCCAAATTCCCACACGGACAGAAGTGCGGCGGCGACGTTCCCGCAACTTTTCTGACTATGATAGCGGAGTAAGGAGCACCGCACATGCTGGAAAAATTCCTGCCGCGTATTGAATTCGATTCATACGAGGACTTCAAAAACAATTATACGGTCAATGTGCCGGAGAATTTCAATTTCGGTTTTGACGTTGTTGACGGCTGGGCGAAGGAAGAACCGGGCAAGCGCGCCCTTCTCTGGTGCGACGACCACGGTGAGGAAAAGACATTTTCCTTTAATGATATCAGCCGTCTCTCCAACAAGGTCGTGCATTTTCTGAAAAGCCTTGGCGTCAAAAAGGGCGACGTTGTAATGATGATACTTCGGCGCAGATGGGAATACTGGGTTTGCGCCCCCGCACTGCATAAGCTCGGCGCGATACTCATTCCCGCGACCTTGCAGCTTACGAAGAAGGATATCGTTTACAGAGCAAATTCCGCTTCCGTATGCACGGTTATCTGCGTTAACGACGATTTTGTCATCAGTCAGGTCGAGGCTGCGCTTCCCGAAAGTCCCACGCTTAGAAATCTCATTCTTGTAAACGGCGAACGCGAGGGATGGATCGATTTTGCCTCCGCAATAAAGGATATGCCCGACACCTTCGAGCGTCCTTCCGGAGATGAAATCACTCACAACGGCGACACCATGCTCATCTACTTCACGTCAGGTACGACGAGTATGCCCAAAATGGTATGCCATAATTTTCTCCATCCACTCGGACATATCGTGACCGCGAAATACTGGCAGCATGTCGAGGAGAATATGCTTCACATGAGTGTTTCCGACTCTGGCTGGGCGAAGTTCGGCTGGGGAAAGATTTACGGTCAATGGCTCTGCGGTGCGACGATATTTGCCTATGATATGGAGAAATTCGTTGCCGCAAGGCTTCACGAAAAGCTGCAAAAGTACCGCGTTACTACATTCTGCGCACCGCCGACGATGTACCGATTCATGCTCCAGGAGGATGTTGCAGCATATGACCTGACTTCACTGCACCACTGCGCGACCGCAGGCGAGCCTCTCAACCCGGAGGTAGTCAAGCGCTGGAAGGAGCTGACCGGTCAGACCATACACGAGGGCTTCGGTCAGACTGAAACCACTGTGGTGCTTGCAAACTTCGGCTGGGACGAGGTGCGCCCCGGGTCTACCGGCAAGCCCTCCCCTATCTACAATATGACGCTGCTCGACTCTGACGGAAATCCCGTTGAGGACGGTGAAGAAGGTTACATATGCGCTGACAATATTGACAGGAATTATCCGGTCGGGCTTTTTGTCGCGTATTATGGCGATGAACAGCAGACAAAAGAAAAGCTCGGCGGCCGCTTCTATAACATGGGCGATATGGCATGGCGCGACAGCGACGGTTACTACTGGTTCGTCGGTCGCGGAGACGATATCATCAAATGCAGCGGGTACAGAATAGGTCCTTTCGAGGTCGAAAGCGCACTTATCGAGCACCCTGCCGTGGTCGAATGTGCGATAACCGCAGCGCCCGACCCCGTTCGCGGTCAGGTCGTTAAGGCTACAATCGTTCTTGCAAAGGGCTGGGAGCCGTCAGATGTTCTTGTTAAGGAGCTTCAAAACCACGTCAAGAAGGTCACTGCGCCGTACAAATATCCGCGCATTGTTGAATTCGTTGACGAGCTGCCGAAGACAGTCGGCGGCAAAATAAAGCGCGCTCAGATACGCGCGGAAAATCACCTTAAATAAGCCAATCAAAAGCAATCAGCCGAGGAAGGAGCTTCTTCGGCTGATTTTTTATATTATACTAATCTCCAATAAAACCATTTAATTATTTCCGGCTGGAATTGCGCCATGCTTCGTTAGCGGACTTGACCATATATCTCCATTATGCTCTGCGCCCGCTGCCTTGCCTGTCACAATTCCATCTCGAAAATATTTTAAAGCGTTTTATCGGAGC
>JAZRYQ010000107.1:0-4188 GCA_045600805.1 Candidatus Alloscillospira sp.
TCATCGCTCTTATCGGCGGCGTTGTAATCTTCATCGCATCTGCCACCTTATTCGGTGTGCTCGCTTTATTTGCAAAAAATATCCCCCAAAAAAGCTTTCCACAATAGCTTTCAATAAACGAAACCCTGAACAATCTTACGACGAAAACACGCTGTGTAGCTTACACAGCGTGTTGGTTTTAATATTATGCTTCCTTATATAATAATTTTTGACCGTGAGATCCCGACATACAGCGCTTTTGTGATCATCGCATCCTTCTTTCCTATGTGTATTTAAAATTTGCCGGTAAAAAATACCGCAGTCTGGCACCTCATGATGAGCTTTGCTTCCTCTTCGGTCTGATCGGCATGTTTATCGGCGCAAAAACACTGTCGCTCTTATGCGTTTTTCCCGAATTTATTTCCGAATTGAAATACGCTTTTACGGAAACGGAGCTTTTCATCAAAAAGTATCTGCTCAGCGGCTTTGTATTTTACGGCGGGCTGTACGGCGCGCTGCTCGGCGTTTTCGTATACGCAAAATCCGCAAAATGTTCGTTTTCAGAGCTGCTTTCCATGATGTTTCCCGTAGTGCCGATGATACACGCCTTCGGCAGGCTCGGCTGCTTCTGCACGGGCTGCTGTTACGGAATCCAGTCCGAGCACTTCGGCATATGCTTTTCGCACTCGGAAATTGCCCCGAACGGCATACCGCTTTTTCCCGTTCAGCTTTGTGAAGCAGTCCTCGAGTTTGCTCTTTTCGCTGTGCTTCTCGCCATGATGCTCAGGCACGCGCACGGCTTCAAAATGCTCGGGCTGTATCTGACCGTGTACGGCGCTTTTCGATTTGCATTCGAGTTTCTGCGCGGGGACAGCGCGCGGGGCTTTATCGGCGTGTTGTCCGTATCGCAGGTGATCTCTATCGTCACCGTAGCATGGGGCATCTTTCTCCTGCTGAAAAGCAGAAAACAGAAAACAGAAATTCAATAACCGTTTATATGTTTACTCCGAATAATTCCAGTACGATTTTTGCGAAAAGCAGGGCAAGTACGGTGAAAATTATCGGAGTAACTATTTTTGTGCCGTTTTTTATCATCATTCCCGCGCCGAGATACTGCCCCGATACAGCAAAAACAGCGGCGATAAGGCCTATCGGCACAAGCACTTTTCCGGCAATGAGCGATGTTATGAGCGCTCCGATATTGGATGACAGATTGACGATCTTGACATTTCCCGAAGCCGTGCGCAAGTCCATTTTTGCAAGCTTGCAGAACGCGATAAGCAGGAAGGTCCCCGTTCCCGGCCCGTAAAATCCGTCATACAAGCCGACGGCAAGAGCGGCTGAATATACGATAAGCTTTTGCTTCCACGGCTCGATTTTCCCCGGCTGCTCGGGGAATTCTTTTTTTCTGAGCATGACCACAGCGACGACGATCAGCACGGCGATAAGCACATAGCGCAGATATGTTTCGTTTACCATAAGCTGCAGCTTCGTTCCGAAATGTGAGCCGATCATCGCAAGAGCTATGCTCGGCACAGCGAGAATCCAGTTAACATAACCTCGTTTGATATATCTTGCCGTTGACGCGACGGTACCGATACACGCCGAAAGCTTGTTCGTTCCGAGCGCAAAATGCGTCGGCAGCCCCGCGAAAAGATAGACCGGCAGAGAAATAAGGCCACCGCCCCCGCCTATCGCGTCAACGAATGACGCCGCAAACACTCCGACACAGATAAAAACTACCATCCAGATCGAATATCCCGCTATTGTCATAAAAACCCCTCGATTCCCGTCCGAAAAAGCAATATAGCACAATATCCGACGATTTTCAATAGCGGATTTTAAGGTACGCAGATATGATTTCATAAAATATATTATATAATATTGCTTGACAAAGCGGCCTATGTCGTATATGATATTATTATATCATACAAAGTCATAATATGTAATAAAAAAGGAGAGATTTCAATATGCTTAGGCTTTCGGTTAAACTCACGGACAAGGACATGGCGGCGCTCTGCTATATTATAAAGCATGATCCCCTAGTAGAGCGAGGTCCATCGGAGGCTATACGTTTATGCTATGAGACGGCATCTTCGGACATTCCAGATTGGAACACCGTATGCGCAAGGGAAAGAGCACATGACTTTTCTGAAGATGATTGCTGGTTGTCAGCTACCACAACTACGTTCATAGTGCCACGCTTGACATACGATGCTGTGTACGACAGCGTCTGCCAGCAACTCGAATTTCGTAAGCCGCGCATTTCGTCCGTTACAAGGCTTTGCATTTATAGCAATTATTTTAAACTGCACGATGAAAATTGTTTTGTTCCTGTTTTCACTGAATCACACTATAGCGATTATGAGCTCGAGATGGTTTGGAGTTATGTAAACCTTCGCCGCATGAGGCATCCGCGGCTTGAGGAGATTGATGCGCTGATCAAAACAGCTTTGGAGGAATGATATATGTTAAATGTTCGACAACGATTAGAGGGCTTCCATGCGTAAAAACCAAATTTCTTTACATATTACTCGATTCGGTGAACAGGTGCCGAAAGGTTACCCGGAAGACCGTATGGACGTACATATTTACACAGACTCAAATAACTTATATGCAGCCCTTTCGGAAGCTTATGCGAAAGCTGTCAATGTTATGGAACAATGGGAGCGCGTAGCTGCATGCTGTGAGATAAGCACGAATGCAAGTCCTCTGAAAATAGAATAAGTGTACAATAACCGTGATGTAAAAGGGTTATCCGTGGGATCCTCCGGGATTGCTTTTTTTCGATGGACATGGTATAATATTTTTATCAAACAGCAGGAGGCTCCGGGATGCGTTGGGAAAAGTTGAACGAAAACTGCATATTTGCTTTCGTGCCGGAGGCGGAGCCGCTGTTCGGTGTTTACAGTCTGCTCAGCGGTGAGGCAGTACACCACGTTTGTACCGACCTGTATGGCACATCGCAGATTGCGGAGTGGAAACAGCGGTATCGGTTCCTGTTTGAAACCTTTGATGCCGTCAGAGATTTGACGCCTTATGCGTTTTTTGACATGCTGCTCGATACATTTTCCGAAAACTACAGCGCAGAGCTTTTTCGTGCTTATATTTTATCCTTACCGGATGAAGAGCGCCTCTTTCGTCAGGTGGAGTGGGACCATGTCTGCGGTGCAGCGCGGGAGGAGCTCCGGCTTGCTTTGACAGACGATCATGCGCTGTACGCGCTGTACGCACACCTTGAGGAGAAGTGCCGCAATTTTCTTGGCTTTTCGTCTTTTATACGGCAAAACAAACGGTATATTGAGGAGTATTTTGCTCTGGCGTCGGAGTTGGATACTCCTGCATTGCAGGATGCGCTTCGGAAAAAAGAACCGGAAATCGAGGTTTTCCGCATGAAAGCCATAGAAAATATGAAGTCATCCGATGGCCTGGAATATTCGCAGAAGCTGATGGGAAAGACCTTTTACAATCGGGGGCCTTATGAACGCTTTTTCTTTTTGCCGTCGCTGCTGCTTCCGTTCGCATCTTGCCGTCTTTTCTATGACAACGGCACACCGCACAACAGACTGATACTGTTTTGCAGTATCCGAGAGCCGGAAAAGGGGCGGGAGGAAACGATCACTGCACTCAAAGCGCTCTCGGATGAAACGCGGTATCAGATCTTAATGCTTCTGGCAAAAAGCGGACCGGTGAACGGGCAGGACATCGTACACTCACTCAAACTTGCGCCATCCACCATATCACATCACATGGCGGAGCTGAAAGAGCGCGGTCTCATCACCGAGGAACACGTGAAAACCGCGAAATACTATGGAATTTCCAAAGCGACCATTCAGGGACTCCTGAAAACCATGGTGGAGGATTTGAAGCTGGACTGTCCGGACGGAACATCGGCTGAAGATACCTAAGCAGACCGATTTCCGGCAGCGGATCTGTTATAATGATATTTGAACATCAAAACGATCTCTCATCCGTCGAGCAGCCCGTAAATGGGGTTCTTCAAATCGTCGGCAAAGTTCGCCCAACTTTGCCGACGAAAAATACTCGCGCTCCATCGCATCGGGCTTCGCCCTCTTTGGTCGGCGCGAGGGCAAGCAGGGCTTGCCTCAGGGTGTTTTTGCGGCGGCAAAGCTGCCCCAAAAACAGATCCGGTTTTATTTCTCCGCTTCGCGGAGTAACTCTGCGAGACTTTGTATACAGTCTGAACAG
>JAZRYQ010000108.1:0-7784 GCA_045600805.1 Candidatus Alloscillospira sp.
TGGAAAAATCATATACGGAGCCGATAAACTTTTTCAGAACGGTGACGATCGGCGCACTCGATTTTTTCCTCACGGTGACAGGCGGGAGAATACAAATAAGCGGAAAAGAGAAGCTGCCGAAGGAGCCGTATTTAATGGTACTCAACCACAGAAGCCTTATGGACCCCGTGACGGGGCTTGTCGGCTTTAAAAAAGAAAGGCTGACCTTCGTATCCAAAGTGGAAAACAGGTCGATCCCGATAATAGGCCGATATCTTCACGCGATCGGAACACTTGAGCTTGACCGCGATGATGCGAGAAAAGCGCTGAAAACCATCAATGACGCGGCCGATATGATAAAAGAAGGCAGGTCCTCGATTGCCATATGTCCCGAAGGAACAAGAAACCGTACCGAGCAGCCGCTGCTTGCATTTCACGCCGGCTCTTTCAAAATCGTGCAGAAAGCGAAATGCCCGCTTGTTGTCGCGTGCTTCCGGAATACGGAAGAAATCAAAAAACATCCTGTTTATAAAAAGACCGATATTTTTGTCGATATTCTCGGCGTAAAAATGCCGGAAGAGCTTGCCGGCATGAGAACGGCGGATATGTCCGAATGGTCGTGGAATCTTATGAATGAGCATTTGAGGAGCGTTGAGAAATGAAGCACGTATTTGTTGTGAATCCGAAGGCAGGGCAGGGCGTAAACGCTGCGGACATTGAAGAAAAACTGAAAAAAACAGACATTGATTGGGAAATATATGTGACAAAGTCGCGTATGGACGCAACACGCTTTGTAAAAGAACGGTGTGAAAGCGGCGAAAGACTGAGATTCTACGCCTGTGGAGGCGACGGAACGATAAACGAGGTCGCCCGCGGCGTTATAGGACACGAAAACGCCTCCATGACGTGCCTTCCGGTCGGAAGCGGCAATGATTTTGTCAAATGCTGCGGCGGACGCGAGGCTATGCTCGATATTGACGCGCTTGTTCATGCAAACGAAAAAACAATTGATGCGATAAAAGTCAATGACAGACATTGCATCAATGCGTGCCATTTCGGGTTTGATACCGCTGTTGCAAAAATAATGAACGAAATCAGGACTAAAAAGATAATCGGCGGTAAAAATGCTTATACGACGGGTGTTATCAAAGCCCTCGTAACAAACATGAAAACAAAAGGGCAGATATACGCAGACGGCGAAAAAATCGGCGGCGATGAATTCCTGCTGTGCACGATAACGAACGGTCAGTATGTCGGCGGCATGTTCCGCTGCGCGCCGAGAGCGGAGCTTGATGACGGCTGGCTTGAGCTTTGCTATGTAAAGCCTGTTTCGAGGCTGACGTTTATCAAGCTTGTCGGAAAATACAAAAACGGTGAGCATCTTGATGACCCGAGATTCAAAGACGTAATGGTTTACAGAAGATGTAAAAAGGTCGAGGTCATTGCAGGAGAAGATTTTGCCGTATCGCTTGACGGTGAGCTTTACTCGACGCCGCGTTTTGTTGCGGAGATCGTACCGGGAAGCATCAAATTCGCCGCTCCGATTTTCTGAGATTAAATTAAAAGGCAGGTAGACTTGTGAATATTGATGACAGAGCAAAACGTATACTTAAATACGCTGTTCTTTTGATATTGATCATCGGACTTATTATGCTTGCGCTGTTTAAATTCAGCGTGATCAGGGCCTTTGTAAATAAATTTGTGTCGCTCATAACGCCGCTTATTGTCGGCTGCGTTGCGGCGTTTATTGTAAACGTGCCGATGACGGGCTTTAACCGGCTGTTTTTAAAGCTGAAAAGCAAATCAAAGGCAAAACATAAAATGAGCGACAGGGTAATCGAAATCATCAGTCTTTTGCTGGCCATTCTGTTCTTTTCAGCTCTCATAGCCGTTGTCTGCATCGTTGTTCTGCCGAGAATAGTGCAGTCGGTGATGAGTATTTACAACCAGATCATGGAAAGTTATCCGAAGGCGCTTACGTTTCTTGAATCGCACAATATTGATACGACCGTCATACGTCAATGGATAAAGGACATTGACCTCATGAAAATACTCACAACACTGAAGGATAACGCGAGGAATATTCTTGACACGATCAGCGTGGCGGCGTCATCTGTTGCCGGAGTGCTTGTAAACGCGATTACGGGAATTGTACTTGCCGTATATATACTTGCCAATAAAAAGCTGCTGTCCCGCCAGTGCAAAAGGCTTCTGTACGCTTTCTGCAAGAAGCCGACGGGAGATAAGATATGCGATATAGCGTCACTTTCATATTATACGTTCTCGAACTTTATTTCGGGACAGGCAGTAGAATGTGTCATCCTCTGCCTCATGTTTTTGATCGTGCTCGGCATCCTTGATATACCGTACGCCGTGGTGATAAGCGTTTTGATCGCGGTACTTGCCGTTATCCCGTATATCGGCGCGTTTGCCGGCTGCGCTGCGGGTGTACTGTTGATTTTGATGGCTGAGCCGAAAAAAGCGATTTTGTTTATCATCGTTTTCATCGTGCTGCAGCAGATAGAAAATCAGCTTATCTATCCGCGAGTCGTCGGAAAATCGGTCGGACTGCCGCCGATGTGGACGCTGCTTGCCGCCATCCTCGGCGGAAAGCTCTTCGGAATCCTCGGACTGTTGTCGTTTATTCCGTTTACGTCGGTGCTTTATACACTGCTTCAGACCAATATGAGAAAAAGACTTGTCAAAAAGGGCATTACCGTGCAGGAAACCGACGGCGCTGTTGTTGAAAAAGCGCCGCAGGCGGAAAGCGCGGATCTGAAAGGAAGTAAAAAAGTTGATTGATTATAGAAAATTTCGGTTTTCTAAAATTAACACACCGGAATTCAGCCATGTGAAGCTGCTTGTATTCTGGATCATTTTTATGGCATTTTTCCTGACGCAGGAGCGGCTTTTTGATTTGAATTATCATCTTGTGCACTGTGCAATAGACGATAAAATACCGTTCTGCGAGTATTTTCTCATACCGTATCTTATTTGGTTTGTCTATATAGTATGGGGACATATTTACTCGCTGCTGTTCGATGTAGACTTATTCAGAAAATTCATGTGGTTTATTATCGTGTCCTTTGCGATAACGACTGTGGTGTATTTTATTTATCCGACGTATCAGGATCTAAGACCGACGGAATTTACAAAAGATACACTTATGATACGCTTCATGAAATTTGTGTACGATATTGATACGCCGACCAATGTTTGCCCGTCGCTGCATGTTATCGCGTCTGTCGCGGTGCTTCTTGAAATGTGGAATTCAAAGCATTTTTCGACGGTCGTGTGGAGGATCGTTTTTTCCGTGATAACGGTTCTGATCTGCGCGTCGACCGTGTTTATAAAGCAGCATTCGTTTGTTGACATTATCGCCGGACTCGGTGTGTGTATCGTTACATATCCGATCGTATATCTGATTTGCAGGAAAAAACCGTAATTTACCGAAAGAGGTGTATATATGATGTCAGACAGAAGATTTCCGAATTTGTTTGCTCCCCTTGAAGTGAGGGGCGAAATACTGAAAAACAGAGTAATGAGTGCGCCGAATATGCTGTTCCACACGGTTGACGGCCGAGCAACGGACTATTACACGGGGTATCTTGAGCACAAAGCGCGCGGCGGCGCCGCGATTGTCAACCTCGGTGAGGTATCGGTCGGTGACGGCGGAAATCACACGCCGGAAATGATAAAAAACCGCGATAATCTGCCGATCTTTGCAGAGCTTTCGGCGTGCATACGCGAGCATGGTGCGCTTGCAAGCGCTGAGCTTACGCACGGCGGCCTCCGGGGAAAACCCGAGTTCAACCGGGAGATCATGCCGATGGGCCCGTCTTCCTATACGTCGCAGTACAACGGAATAACATATCCCGCCATGACGCGCGAGGATATGGATCGGGTTTGCAGACAGTATGCCGACACGGCGGAATACATGATCGGTGCGGGGTTTGACACCGTGCTCCTCCATTTCGGACATAGCTGGCTGCCGGCGCAGTTCTTGTCACCTTATGTTAACCAAAGAACAGACGAATTCGGCGGAAGCCTTGAAAACAGAATGCGTTTTCCACTTATGATAGCAAAGGCTGTGCGGGAACGCCTCGGGCAAAAACGACTGATCATGATGCGCATCAGCGGCTCAGAACGGCGCGAAGGCGGATTTACGGCGTATGATATCGCGGAATTTTTGTCAAAAGCACAGGAATATATCGACCTTGCGGAGGTAAGCTGTGAGGGCTTTACCGATAATATGGCGTCTACGTACAGACCGCTCGGGCTCAATACGGAATTTTCGGAGATAATCAAAAAATCCGGAAAGGTACATATCCCGATTTTCACGGTGGGCTCGGTCTTGTATCCCGAACAGGCGGAGGAGATCATCGCGTCGGGAAAAGCCGACGGCGTTTCCATGTCACGCGCGCTGATAGCTGACCCGTATATGCCGGAGAAAGCTTTTTCCGGAAAAGCATACGATGTAACACCGTGTCTTCGCTGCTTAAACTGCACAGACGGGGACAACGCCGACAGGCATTTTGTGTGCAGCGTAAATCCGCTGATCGCCAGGGAAGCGCGCCTCGGATTCGGGGAAGATATAGGAAAAGCGAAAAATGTCAAGAAAGTGCTTGTGATCGGCGGAGGCCCTGCGGGACTGGAAGCGGCAATAACCGCCGCCCAGCGCGGACATGATGTAACGCTCTGCGAAAAGTCAGATTCACTCGGCGGAGCACTCAGATTCTGCGATAATGACAGCTTAAAGCATGATCTGCGCAGATATAAGAATTTCATTGTGGAGAAAGCACTGCGTTCAAATGTCAGAATTATGCTCAATACGGAGGTAACGGCGGAATTCGTCCGTGAGATGCGCCCCGATGACGTCATAATGGCAACAGGCGCTGAACCCATCGTTCCAAATATAGCGGGCATAGAAAACGCGCGCCACGCGACGAGCGCATATTATGAGCCTGATACGATAGGCGATAATATCGTGATGATCGGCGGAGGACTTATCGGCGTTGAAGCGGCGCTGCATCTGAAAAATATCGGAAAAGAAGTTCTTGTACTGGAAGCGGAAAATGATATCATCCGCGACGCACGCGGCTTATACAGACTGGGCGTTCTGCGAAAAGCAGAGGAGCTTGGACTGAATATAAAGACAAGCGCCTGCTGTGCGGAGATCAAAAACGGAGAAGTGGTTTATGAGCTTGACGGGAAAACAGTGTCCGCAAAATGTGATACGGTGCTGTACGCTGTCGGCATGAAGCCGCAAAACAGCCTGTATTTTGAGCTTGCAAAGCAGGATATCAGACTTGCCATAACAGGTGACTGCAAAAAAACAGGCAAAATATCCGGCGCCGTGCACAGCGGATTCTTCGCCGCGATGGACATCGGCAAAATGTAATATCTCAGTCAAATAACGCACCGCTAAGGTGCGTTATTTGAAGTCGCCTGCAAAGTCCAACGGACTTTGCAGGCGAAAAACTCGCGCTCTATCGCATCGGGCTTTGCCCTCTTTGCTCGGCGCGAGGGCAAGCAGAGCTTGCCTCAGGGTGTTTTTGCGGCGGCAAAGCTGCCCCAAAAACAGATCCGATTTCATTTCTCCGCTTCGCGGATAAACTCTGTGACATTTTGTATACAGTCTGAAATAACGCACCGCTAAGGTGCGTTATTTTTTGCGTGAAAAATTCACAATTTATCAATAAATATTGTCATAATCAGTAAAACAAGGGAATTTCTTGTTGCGTTTTTCGTGATAATGTGGTAAATTATGCGAAGGGACAGCCAAAATTCTGACTGCTCAAAAATAGATAAGGAGAGAAAAACATGACAGGTATTGCACTCATCGTAGCCTTTGTTATCGCGGTTGTCATCATGATTCTGGCAATTTCGAAATTAAAGGTTCACCCGTTCCTTTCCATCATGGGCGTATCGCTTCTTCTTGCGCTCGTTGCGATTCCGGATATCACGACAATCGCAGATGTTATCGGCGCGGGCTTCTCCGGCACATTCACAAGCATCGGTATCGTTATCATCCTCGGCGCACTTGTCGGACTTCTTCTTGAGAAGACCGGCGCTGCACTCAAAATGGCAGACTGCGTTGTTAAGCTCGTCGCCAAAAAGCATCCCGAAGCCGCTATGCTTATCATGGGCTGGATCGTATCTATCCCCGTATTCTGCGACAGCGGATTTGTCGTCCTCAACCCGATCCGCAAGGCTCTTGTTCAGCGCACCAAGAAATCCTCCGTTGCATGCACGGTAGCTCTTTCCATGGGACTTTATATCTCCCACTGCTTCATTCCTCCCACGCCCGGTCCTATCGCTGCTGCAAACAACCTTTTCCAGACAGGTCTCGGAACAACAGACGTAAACCTTCTTCTCGTTATGGGCATCGGCGCTCTCTGCTCCATCCTTCCGCTGATTGCCGGTTACTTCTTTGCGATCATCATCGGCAAAAAGGTAAAGGCGAGAGACGAAGCTGACAACGGCGAGGTCATCGGTCAGACTTATGAAGAGCTCGTAGCAAGCTATGGCAAGCTTCCCAACGGCTGGGCTGCTTTTGCTCCTATCGTAGTTCCCATCATTCTCATGGGTCTTTCCTGCGCTCTTTCCATGGCGGGCACAAGCGTAGCGATCTTCACATTCCTCGGCAAGCCGATCATCGCTCTTACAGTCGGCGTTATCCTCGGCATCATTCTTCTTGCCTGCGGCGGAAAAATGGGCGAGTTCTATAACCTCACAAATGACACCCTTAAAACCTGCGGTCCTATCCTCTTCATCACGGCGGCAGGCGGCGTTCTCGGTAAGGTCATCGCTTCCTCCGATATGATCAACTTCATCTCCGCACACGCGGACGTTTTGCAGACGCTCGGACTTCTCTTCCCGTTCCTGCTCTCTGCTATCCTCAAGACAGCGCAGGGCTCCTCAACGGTCGCCATCACAACAACAGCCGGTATCGTTGCTCCTCTGATGGCAACCCTCGGCTGGAATACTCCGATGGATGCAGCGCTTCTCGTTGTCGCTATCGGCGCGGGCGCTATGGTCGTTTCTCACGCAAACGACAGCTACTTCTGGGTCGTTACCAACTTCGGCGAAATGGAAACACAGGACGGCTACAAGACGCAGTCGCTCGGCACATTGGTCATCGGCATTGCCGCGATCATCAATGTACTGATCGTTTCGATCTTCTTCTGATTATGAATTACTTTCGGCAGGATGGGAGCAATCTCATCCTGCTGATTTTTTAAGGAGCTTATTATGGATAAATTACTTCGTGCCCATGCAGATGCCATTGTAGAAGCGACGATCAAAGCGGTATTGCCGGACGAGGCTGTAAAACGCGCGTTGACGGGGAAAACGTTTCCGGGAAGGGTCGTGCTTGTTTCAGCCGGAAAAGCCGCATGGCAGATGGCGAAAGCGGCACACGACTGCCTCGGTGACAGAATCGAAGCCGGCGTCGTTGTGACAAAATACGGTCATGTAAAAGGCAAAATTGCGAATTTTGACTGCTGTGAGGCAGGACATCCCGTACCGGATGAAAACTCTTTTTCCGCAACGCAAAAGGCGCTTGATCTGGTATGCGATCTTGCGGAAAATGACACGGTGCTTTTCCTATTGTCGGGCGGCGGAAGCGCGTTGTTTGAAAAACCGCTCATTTCAGGACAGATGCTTCAGGACATCACAAACAGTCTTCTTGCCTGCGGTGCGGAAATCACGGAGATCAACACGATCCGCAAACGCCTGAGCGCTGTAAAGGGCGGAAAATTTGCGCAGCTCTGCGCGCCGGCCCATGTGTTCAGCATCGTTCT
>JAZRYQ010000109.1:0-3378 GCA_045600805.1 Candidatus Alloscillospira sp.
GCTGAAAGATATAGCAGAAATTACAAAAACCTTTTATACAAATTGGGACGACAGTTCATACAAACGGTATCTTACTTTGTTTTCACTTGATGAGAATAAAGCACCTGCCGAGATGTCCGAAGGGATGAAAGTCAAATGCAATCTTCTGCTTGCGCTTTCCCATAAAGCGGAGATCCTTATTCTCGATGAGCCGACAAGCGGTCTGGATCCGTTTTCACGTGATGAACTGACAGATTTGTTTTCCGTATTGAAAAATGACGGTACTTCCGTCCTGTTTTCAACGCATATCACATCGGATATAGAAAAATGTGCCGATAATATCATATATATCAGAAACGGACGCATAGTGCTGTCGGATACAAAACAGAGTTTTTCAGAGCGGCTGTCGAATGAAAATGAAACGCTCGAACAGACGATACTGCGTCTTGAAAGAGAGGCAAGAGATGAATAAAATGTTTAGAAAGGAAATTAAACTTGCCGCATCGCCGCTTTCGTTTTTCTTTATTCTTGCGGCTTTTCTCACGTTTGTGCCGGGATATCCGATCCTGCTCGGCGCGTTCTTTACAACGCTCGGGATATTTTATTCGTTTCAGACTATGCGGGAAAACAATGATATAACATATTCTTTGCTTTTGCCGATAAGAAAAGGGGATATCGTCAAAGCCAAATTTGCTTTTACACTGTTTATTGAGCTTTGCAGCTTTCTGATCATGGTGTTGATAACGATCGTAAGAATGACGATTTTAAAAAATGAAGCTGTTTATACATCGAACGCTCTCATGTGCGCAAATTTAACATTTCTCGGGTTTTCACTGCTAATTTTCGGAATGTTTAATTTTGTATTTGTCGCAGGATTCTTCAAGACGGCATATTATTTTGCAAAACCGTTTATCAGTTACTGTGTGATCGCGATGATCATGATTGTTCTTGCTGAAACACTTCATCATATCCCAAAGCTCGCAGCGCTGAATTCGTTTGGATTTGATAGCCTTGTGATGCAGACAGCGGTGTTCATTATCGGCATCGTCATGTTTTTATTACTGACATTTTCAGCGCTGAAAAAATCAGTCGCGTCTTTTGAAAGAATCGATTTATAGACGTATAACGGGGAATACCGGAATACGCGTAATAATATAATAACATGCAATTGAACAAAATAAAAATTTTGTTCAATTAAGGAGAGCGGAAAAGGCCCGAAATAACATAAATAGTTATCTCGGGCCTTTTCCGTTTATTTTAAAACCTCTCTCAGTGCTTCATAGATCGTAGACACAGGTATTACATCAATAGCGTATTTCGCTTTGATTTTTGCTGCGTTTGCTTTCGGAACGATGCATTTCCTGAAACCGAGTCTTTCACATTCTTTGATCCTCAGGTCGATTTGCGATACGCCGCGGATCTCGCCGGCAAGTCCGATTTCTCCGATTACTGCAATATCTTCACGGATTATCTTATCTTTCATATTTGATGCAAGTGCAAGCACAGTCGCAAGATCAGCACCTGTTTCATCGACATTCAGTCCGCCGATAACATTGATATATACATCGCAGTTGTTGACCTTATAGCCTGTCCGTTTTTCCATGACGGCCAGCAGCATCATTGCTCTGTTATAATCTATTCCGTTTGAATTTCTTCTCGGCACATTTGCACTCGTCGGCGCTGCAAGCGCCTGAATTTCAGCAAGTATCGGTCTTGAACCTTCCATGACGCATGTCACACACGTTCCCGTCGCATCTTTCGGTCTTTCCGCAAGGAGCATTTCCGATGGATTTACAACCTCATATAAACCGGAATCCTGCATATCAAAAACGCCGATTTCATTTGTCGAACCGTATCTGTTTTTTGCTGCTCTCAATATACGGTAGTTCTGCGAGCGTTCACCCTCAAAATATAGTACGCAGTCAACCATGTGCTCCAAAACCTTTGGTCCGGCGATGACGCCTTCTTTGTTGACATGGCCGATAAGAAATACAGTTGTTCCCGTGGATTTTGCATATCGCATAAGCTCAAGCGTGCATTGTTTGACCTGTGCAACACTTCCGGATGCGGAATTGAGCTCCGGACTGCACATTGTCTGTATCGAATCAATAATAACTACGTCCGGTGTTAACAATTCAGCCGATGAAATGACAGATTCGCTGTCCGTTTCGGCAAGTATGTATAAATCGTCACATTGAACGCTCAGTCTTTCTGCACGAAGCTTTATCTGACGCTCTGATTCTTCACCCGTTACATATAAAACCTTCGCTGAGCGGCATAAAAACGTGCAGATTTGAAGAAGTAAAGTAGATTTACCTATTCCGGGAGCACCACCGACAAGAACAAGCGAGCCGGCGACAGCGCCCCCGCCGAGCACACGGTCAAGTTCAGATAGACCCGTTGAAAACCGGATTTCTTTGTCAGATGTAAATTCCGATAGTTTTTTCGGCATTACCGCACTGCTTTGCACAGGCTTTGCGGCGCTTTTTGCTGCTTCGGACGGCTGTTCCACAAGCGTGTTCCAGCTTCCGCACGCAGGGCATCTCCCCTGCCATTTCGGTGTTTCATTTCCGCAGTCGGTGCAGAAATAAACGGTTTTAGTTTTCATAAATACCTCCGAAGTAGTATTCATTCAGTTCTCGTTCGTAATCAAGATATCCCGTCATGAGCGTTAAGGCAAGCTTCATTCTGTAAGCATCATCCGCCAAGAGAAGATCCTCGGCAGGATTTGACAAAAAGCCGCATTCCGCCATGATTGCGGGACATGAAATGTTCTTAAATAAGTATATATCATCTGCGATCGTTTTTGAAGCACGAATTTTCATATTCGGGAAAAAATTCTCGAATTTTTCTTCGGTCGCGGAGGCAAAATCAGCACTTATTGTATTTGACTTGTAAAAAATCTGTGCGCCGGATGCGCTTTTAACGGTGTAATTGTTCTGATGAATACTGACAAGCACCGCACCTGGCGTTTCATTTATGAGCGAAACGCGGCTTTTTTGGTCATAAACTTTTTTTGCTCTTATCGTGTCACAGCTTTCGGGGTAATCAATTTCTTCTGTAGAGCGCGTCATGATCGTTGTGACGCCGAAAAATCCTGCAAGTGCGTCAAGCTTCTGCGCAATCGCCAGATTTATCTTGCTTTCGGTTTTGCCGGATACCGAAACGGCGCCGCCGTCTGTTCCTCCGTGTCCTGCGTCAATGACAAGCGTCAGCGTTCGTTTTTTTTCGGCAAAAGTGTTTACACTTATATTATTATACTCTCTGATAACAAGGCATACAAGACAAAATACAAGGCAGAACGGAATTATCATATTTTTCAAAAGCTTTTTCATAAGGCACACTCCCCTTTTGTAAGCTTATGCCGTATGATAGAGCAAAATAACAGGAGCAAAGAAG
>JAZRYQ010000110.1:0-10456 GCA_045600805.1 Candidatus Alloscillospira sp.
AAGGCTGCATCGTTCTTGAAGATACGCCGAAAGAAAACGCACAGCGGGCAATAAGGGCGCTGAAGGAACAGGGCGTTTTGAAAACGATCATGCTCACGGGTGATACACGGGAAAACGCGGGGCGTATGGCAGAAATGCTCGGTATCGACGAGGTTTACCCGCAGCTTCTGCCGGATGAAAAAGTTGCTGCACTTGAAAAAATCATGGAGAAATACGCAAGCGGAACCGTATTGTACGCAGGTGACGGAATAAATGACGCTCCCGTGCTTGCAAGAGCCGATGTGGGAGCAGCCATGGGAGGGATCGGAGCAGACTGCGCCGTCGAAGCAGCAGACGCCGTCATGATGAATGACGATATTGAAGGGTTACCGCGCGCTGTTGCGATTTCCAGAAGAACTATGCGGATCGTCCGTGAAAATATCGGCTTTTCGATAGCCGTAAAAATCCTGATACTCGTTTTGTGCGCATTCGGCGTTGTCGGAATGTGGGCCGCGGTTTTCGGGGATGTCGGCGTGACGGTGCTTGCGGTGGTTAACGCGCTTCGCGCTATGGACAAAAAAGCAAGTATGTAGTATACTGTAAAAAAACAGGGAGGTACTGTCGTGGGATTACGTGATATTTTCAAAAAGAAGCCGAAGAGCAATAAAAAGTGGTATGTGTTTTACATGCATTGCGGAAGACTTGACAGCCGCCTGCAGGAAGTGATAGATTCGCTGAACGAAGGAGAAGCGTATCTGCAGGAGGTCGTGCGCGATAATTTCGTTTATGCCGTCCATAAGGAAGAATTCAAAAAATACGGTCCCAAAAACATGTTCGGATATTTTCCGGATGTCTGGCCGGCGCCGCTTTATAAGGGCAACAACGAGATCGCTGTAAACTGTGTGAAGGACTTCTTAAAAACCGAGATGCCGGAAATTGACACGGATAAGATTGACATCAAAGTTCAGATACACGCCGACGGTGATTTTGCCTCCGCGTCGTTTGAATACGGTGACGATGAATGAATATTAAACTCCCGTCAGGCAGCGTTCAGATCGCCTGACGGGAGCTTTCTTGTACTCAGTATTTTAATATCGCGACGCCTGCGGGCATTTTGTCGTTGATTTCCAGACTGTTTGCATCATAATACGTGACGGCGCTTTCCCCGAAAAGCTTTGTGAACTCTTCGACCGTGCCGAGAACGTCAAACCCGAAGCCTTCGCCGCGGTAGTGCATCGGGATGATCACGCGGGGGGAAATCATTTCGCAGACTTTTTTGGCGGTTTTCGCGTCGATCGTGAAAAATCCACCGACGGGTATCATGAGAACGTCGGGCTTGCCAATCGCGTCAAGCTGTGCTTTACTCGGAATGTGGCCCAAATCGCCGAGATGCACAGCTGTTTTGCCGGACGGCGTTTTGATCACGCAGACCTTGTTTGTGCCGCGCAGTGTGCCGTTTTTATCATCGTGAAATGTGTCAACAAAGCTGATCTCAAAAGGCTGCGCGCCGGAAGCGACAAGCTTCACGCCGTTTCTGTAATTGTGGTCATCGTGCTCGTGGCTGCAAATGACCATGTCTGCCGACTCACAGATCGTGCCGAAGCCGACCGGCGGAGCCGGAGAGTAGGGGTCACAAACCACGGCATATCCGTTTTCGGAAATTTTCATGCATGAGTGTCCGAGCCATGTGATAGTCATAATTTTACCTCCGTTGTTATAATTTATTGCTTATTCTCGTGTGAGGATCTTTACCCAGCGGAAACGATTGCAGTGAATCGAATTGGGGATGCATTTTAAAAGCTGATCTGCCTTTAAACAGCAGAATGTAACGATCGGCGGAAATTTGAACACGAATGCCGAAAGTGCCGCGGACGGGATCGTAAACAGCCACATGAATAGATTGTCAACATACGCCTGATATTTTGTATCTCCGCCGCCGGCGATGATACCGCCCTCAACGGGGTATTCGTAACAGCTTCCGACGGTAGTGACGCATAGAACGGTGATAAATTGAAGCGAAAGCCGTTTTGCTTCCTCGGAAATGGAATAGAAGCTCACGATGATGTCTTTGAAAATAAACATCAGAACGCCGGACAGAATGCCGAATATCAAAAACAGCGCCTGAAGCGTTCTCGCATAGACCTTGATTTTTGTAAGCCTTCCGGCACCGACGGCTTTCGCGACGGTGACGCAGCCGGCATTCGCGGCAGACATGCCAACGACCGCGAAAATCATGAAGATAACGGACGAAATGCTGTTCGCTGCTATTGCGGCAGCGCTCATGTGACCGAGAACGGCCGTCTGCGCTGCCTGCGCGATCCCCCACATAAGACCGCTGATTACGATCGGCGTCGCGACCTTCATGTAGTCTCTGAGGTATGTAAAATCAAATCTTACGAGCTCGAAAAGCTTTGCTTTCAGTTTCTTGTCAATAAACAGAACGTATACGACGATGATGATAAGCTCAACGATCCTCGAAACGAGCGTCGCGATCGCGGCACCGACAACACCGAGCTCCGGAGCACCGAAATTGCCGTAAATAAAGCAGTAATTGAGGCAGACATTGATGCAGAGCGTGGAAATGGACATGACCGTGCCGACAGACGCCGTTTCAACGCTTTGGAGAGAATACATGAGGGAGCTTGAAACGGAGAAAATCAGATAAGTCCAGCACATGATTTTGAGGTATTTCATGCCCTCGGCAATGACCTCTTTGTCCGATGTCAATATCGAGAGAACGCCCTCGGGAGTGATCAGCGTTGTAATAAAGAAAATCACGCCGAATAAAAGGCTGAATTTGATGCCGATGTTTATGATTTTCTTGATAGGCTCCGTTCTGCCCTGTCCCCAGTACTGTGAGGCAAGCGCAACGATTCCCGCCCCTGTTCCGGCGGTGATCTGCTGGAGCGTGAACTGCACCTGATTTACGAGCGTCGCGCCGGAAAGCGCAAGCTCCGAGTACCTGCCGAGCATGATGTTGTCTGCCATGTTGACGGCGAGAGCCGCAAGCTGCTGAAGCGTGATCACGAATAACAGCGGAAAAAATGTTTTGTAAAAGGACCTGTCGCGTGTGAAAATGCCGAGAACGGGTTTTTCGTCCGGCTGAGGTAAAACCGTGTATTGTTTCATGTTGTCTCCCAAGATGTGTATTTTTGATAATCATACTACTAAAACACCGTCTTGACAAGTAAGCCAAGGCATGATATTTTATTTTTGTAATTGAATATTTGTTTCCGCGCTGTACCGCCTAAAGCATCGCCACGGTGATACAGCCAGAGATGATGTTTCATCTCTCGGGTATGCTCCGAAAGGAAAGTGCCATCCATGTTTGAGAAGGAGACGAGGTTTACGCTTGAAGTGTATTTATGCGCGGATCGTTGTTTTCTCAACGCTCCGCGTTAATTTTTTGATCGGAAAGAGAAGACTATGAGAAAAAAACCGAAATATAAAAATGTGATCCTTGCGCTCGCGGTCATTCTTGTACTGTCCGTGATCGCGTCCTTTGCGCTCGGACGGTATCCCGTTACCGTCGGTGAGCTTTTTTCAATGATCGGAAACAGAATACGCGGCATGCTCGGCGGCGCGAATTTCAATGACGCGGCAAAGGAAAAGGTCGTTTTCAATGTCCGTTTCCCGAGGATCCTCATCGCGTGCTTCGTCGGCTGCTGCTTATCCGCAGCGGGTGCATCCTATCAGGGCGTTTTTCAGAATCCCATGGCATCCCCGGACATTCTCGGCGCGTCATCGGGCGCCTGCTTTGGGGCGGCGCTTGCCATCCTGCTCAGACTTCCGACGTTTATGACGACGTTGTTTGCGTTTATATCGTCGCTTGCGTGTGTATGCCTCGTGATTTTTGTGAGCAGCAGAGCCAAGGGAAAACGTGTTATGAATCTGATCCTCTCGGGAATCATGCTCAGCTCGCTGTTTTCCGCGGCAACGTCATTTATTAAGCTTGTCGCTGACCCGTCCGATCAGCTTCCAGCCATAACCTACTGGCTCATGGGAAGCTTTGAAGGCGTGAAAAAAACGGAGCTTCTTTTCGTCGTCATTCCGATGATGATCGGGCTTGTCCCGCTTTTTTTGCTTCGCTGGAAAATGAACGTCCTCACGCTCGGCGATGATGAAGCGCGCACAATGGGCGTAAATGCTCCGCGTGTGCGCACAACGGTCATCATCGCATCCACGCTTGTGACGGCGGCGGCCGTGTCGGTCAGCGGTATGATCGGCTGGGTCGGACTTGTGATACCGCATCTTGCGCGCAGACTTGTCGGCAATAATTACAGACAGCTTATGCCCGCAGCGATGCTTTTCGGAGCAGTTTTTATGCTGCTCACGGATAATATCTGCCGCAGCGCGGCATCGACCGAAATACCTATCGGAATTTTGACTGCGTTTATCGGTGCTCCGTTCTTCATTTATCTCATTACAAGGGAGGATGAGCGGTTTTGAGCATTTCAGTAGAAGAACTCACATTCTCATACGGCACACGGAATATATTGGACGGCGTTACATTCAAAGCAGACGACGGAGAGCTTATCTCGCTTTTAGGTGCAAACGGCGCCGGAAAAAGCACGCTTTTTAAATGTATTCTCGGACTTTTATCGGGATATACGGGAAAAACCGTGATAAACGGGCAGGATACGTCCGAAATAACACCGAAGGAGCTTGCACGGCTTGTAGCGTATATACCGCAATCCCATTATCCGTCCTTCAATTACAGCATTCTTGACATGGTGCTCATGGGCGTGACAAGCCAGCTCGGCTCATTTTCCGCGCCGAAAAAGCAGCATATAGAAAAAGCCGAAAGCGCGCTTGACAGGCTCGGAATACTTTCCCTGCGTGACAAGGGCTTTACGCAGGTGTCGGGCGGTGAACGCCAGCTTGCGCTGATAGCCCGTGCCATTACGCAAAGCGCGAGAATTCTGATTATGGATGAGCCGGCGTCCAATCTTGATTACGGAAACCAGCTCCGACTGATACGCGAGATACGCGCTCTTGCAAACGACGGATACACGATCATCGAATCGACGCACAATCCCGATCAGGCGTTTTTGTCATCAAGCAGAATACTTGCTCTGCAAAACGGAAAAATAGTTGCAGACGGCAAACCGAATGACGTGATAACGGGAGAATTTATCAAAAAGCTTTACGGAGTGGATGTTGAAATCGTCTCGTCAAGTGACGGACGTATGCGATTTTGTATGCCGGAGGGCATACTTTAAGGAGTTGAAGATGATGAAAAAGCTGACGGCGCTTTGCCTTGCCGTTCTGATTTTGCTTTCTCTGTGCGCCTGCGGTGAGGCGGAAAACGAAAATAACGAAAAGCCGAAGCTTGTTTTTACGGATGACTGCGGACGGGAAGTGGAGCTTCCGGAAGAAATACGCACATTCGTTCCCACCGGGCCGGGTGCGCAGATTGCGCTGTATGCGATAGCGAACGATAAATTTGCGGGTTTATCCGCGCCGCTTGATGAAAATGCGTCATTCATGATCCCGGATGAATACTATGACCTGAAAGTATTCGGACAGATTTACGGCGGCAAGGGCAATGTGAACCTTGAAGAGCTGTGCGCCATGTCACCGGACGTTATCATTGACGTCGGTGAGACGAATGACAGCGTGAAAAGCGATCTTGACAATCTGCAGGAGCAGATCGGCATCCCGTGTGTGCACATAAATATGACGCTTGAAACACTTCCCGAAACATTTACGCGGCTCGGCCAGCTTCTTAGACGGGAAGAACAGGCAAAAAAGCTTTCTGATTTTTGCCGAAAATGGCTTGACAGCATACCCGTACTCATGGAAAAAGTCGGTAACGGACGTGTCAGGTGCGCGTATTGCGTAAACTTAGAGGGGCTGTCTGTCCTTGCAAAATCATCGTACCACGCGCAGGTGCTTGACATGCTGACGGATAACGTCGCCGTATTTGACGATGTTTCCGCCAAAGGCACGGGAAATCAGACAGATATCGAACAGCTGATGCTCTGGAATCCGGATTTTATTGTTTTTTCACCCGACGGAAGCTTTGATGCGTCGATAAACGATGAAACATGGCAGGAAATATCCGCAATAAAATCGGGAAATGTCGTGGAAGTCCCGTCGCTTCCGTATAACTGGCTCGGGCTTCCCCCGTCTTCACAGCGTATTCTCGGAATTATCTGGCTTGAAAGTGCGCTGTATCCCGGGTATACGGATTTTGATGTTTTCGAAGCGGTGCGGGAATATTTCGATTTATTCTGCCACGCCAAAATTACGCGTGAGCAGTTTGATATAATGACGGAAAAATCATTCGTGAGATAAAGAAAACCCCGAAGGCTTTTTGAAAACCTTCGGGGATAATTTTAACCTTTTTTTCTGTCTCGTATCCTTAAAAGCTTTTCCGGCTTTTTGACATAGCTGCGGACAACGCTGCCGCAGTTGCGGCATACGGAGTGGTAAAGCGCTCCGCCGCCGAAAACATTGCTTTTTGCCGTTACGGCACCGTAACCGCTTTGCATCGCTTCTATCATTTCTGTGCCGCCGCAGTAAGGACAAGCCGCAACATATTGGTCTCGCATTGAAAAGACTCCTTATTTCAGCTTTCCGTCTTTGACGTTTGCAAAATATTCCTTGCTGAGCTTTATTACGATCGGACTCAGAATGATCAACGCCACGAGGTTTGGAAGCGCCATAAGACCGTTGAGTGTATCGGCGATGTTCCAGACCGTCTGCAGCTCGGCGCTTGCGCCGAAGATGATAACGATGCAGAAAATGATCATATACGGCTTTACGACCTTGCTGCCGAACAGATATTCAAAGCATCTTGAGCCGTACAGCGCCCATGTGAGCATTGTGGAGAAAGCAAACAGCGTAAGGCAGATAGCCACGATTATACCCGGGAGCTTGTCACCGAAAACGGAGATAAAGCCGTTGATCGTGAGGTTTGCGCCGATATCAACGCCATATTCGATGTTCTGCGGGCCGACACCTAAAAGAACGACGAGTGCTGTCATCGTGCAGACAACGATCGTGTCCATGAAGACCTCGAAAACGCCGTAGATACCCTGCTTCACAGGATGGTCAACGTCCGCCGAAGCGTGAGCGATAGGAGCGGAGCCGAGACCGGCTTCATTGGAGAAAATACCACGGCCGACGCCCTTTGTGATAGCGGTTTTGATCGTCGCACCGGCAAGACCGCCCGCAACAGAAGCGGGATTGAATGCACCCTTGAAGATCGCTGCAAATGCCGCGGGGATATATGTTATTCTGCAAATGATCACGATAATCGCTGCGATAACATATACAATTGCCATGAACGGAACGATAACAGAGCAGAAATCGCCGATTCTCTGTATGCCGCCGACAAGAACAATAAACGCAACAATTGCGGCGATCGCACCAATGACATATGCGATGATCGTCTGCGTTTTTTCCGACGTCGGTGTAAAGTTTGCGATAGCGGTGTTGATCGTTCCGGCAATCGTATTGATCTGTGTCAGGTTGCCGATGCCGAACGCCGCAAGAGCGCCGAATATAGCAAACAGCACGGCAAGCCATTTCCATTTTTTGCCGAGACCGTTCTGTATGTAATACATAGGACCGCCGACATAATCACCCTTTGCGTTTTTCTGACGGAACTTTACCGCAAGAGTGACCTCGGAGAATTTCGTACACATACCGACAAGAGCTGAGACCCACATCCAGAAAACGG
This sequence comes from Candidatus Alloscillospira sp., assembly GCA_045600805.1. GTDB lineage: Bacteria > Bacillota > Clostridia > Oscillospirales > Oscillospiraceae > Alloscillospira. The sequence continues at coordinate 7,670 of JAZRYQ010000110.1, forward strand.
CACCGGGACCGCCGATGGCGATAGCGCCCGAAACACCTGCTATGTTTCCTGTGCCGATAGAAGCGGCAAGAGCGGTGCACATCGCTTTAAACGGGGAAACGGCGCCTTCTTTTTTGCCGTTGCTTTTCTTAAAGGCGGTACCGCCGGTGTTTTTCATGATATGACCGAACTTTGCAAACTGCGGGAAACCGCAGCGGATGCTGAGGTAAATACCGACACCGAGAATCAGTATCATCGCGGGAATACCCCAAACGATGCCGTTTATCGTGCGCTCGATACCGGTTTCACCAAATAGGATTTCGTACAGGTTATTCATAATCTCACCTCTGTAATAATTTAAATGATAACAGTAATATATATTATTTTTTAGCTCATTGCAATACTAAATTTTATTTTCTGTCATAAAGCCTGTTCAAACGCGCGATATCCCGTTCATATTGCAACAATATACCAAAAAAGACATGATTTTTGACTGAATTTTGAATTTCGGGAATTAACGAGGCCTTGAAGCACATCATTTCAAAAATGAGTATTATTTACCGACAAGCTCTGCAATAACAGTGTCGATGGCTGCTTCCAATGCTTTTGTGATATCGGGAAGCGCCATTGACGGAAGAGGTTTTCCGATTACTTGTTCAGGAATAAACGGAACATGAAGAAAGCCTGCGGCGATATTTACGCCGTCAAGATAGTCAAGAACGCCGTACATGAGGCTGTTGCATACAAATGTGCCGGCCGTGTTGGAAATTTCACACGCGATGCCGGCTGCCTTTACGGCGTCGCATATTTTCTTTATCGGCAGTGTTGAAAAATACGCTGCTTTGCCGTTTGACCGGACAGGCTCATCACGCGGCATAAAGCCTTCGTTGTCGGCTATGGAGGCATCACGGACATTTATCGCAACACGCTCGACCGTAACGGCGCTCCTGCCGCCTGCCTGACCTACCATGATAACGGCATCGGGCGAGTACGCTTTTACTGCGTCGATCACGTATTTTTCCGCTTTGCCGAAAACCGTGGGAACAGTGAGCTTTATGATCTCGGCCGTCTCACGGCAGGATACATGCTCGACAGCCTGCGAAGCGGGGTTGATTTTTTCGCCCCCGAATGGCTCAAAGCCTGTGAGCAGAATTCTGATTTTTTTCATATTTTCCTCCGTGTTTGTGTGTTTTTATAAAGCATACCATATTCCGCGGCAAAATATAAGCTATAACGTCAAATTTAATGGTTGCGGTTGACAAGCGCAAAACGCGGTGATATGATTATCACAGTAAATCTTTAAGGCGATACAGAGCTGTCGGCAAGATTGAAGCAATATTCGCGTGCCATGGCACGCAGCTTTTGTGTGTCTTGCCGTGTGCAGGACATTTTTTTGTTGAGGAAAGGAGCAGCTTATGAAAAATCGGCTTTTTGTCAGAATGTGTGCTCCCTGTATATTTGCGTTTATTCCGGACGCAGCACTGCTTTGATGCTGTTGTTCGGCGTTTTTGTCTTACGGGAGGAATGAATATGGCTAAAAGAAAAGACATCAAAAAAATACTCATCATCGGATCGGGACCAATTGTGATCGGTCAGGCGGCGGAATTTGATTACGCCGGAACGCAGGCATGCCTTGCGCTCAAAGAGGAGGGATATGAGGTCGTATTGTGCAACTCAAACCCCGCGACGATCATGACCGATACATCCATAGCGGATAAGGTGTATATGGAGCCGCTTACGCTTGAGTTTATCGGAAAAATACTGCGATATGAGCGCCCGGACGCGATCGTACCGGGCATCGGCGGTCAGACGGGACTTAACCTTGCGATGCAGCTTGAGAAAAAGGGCGTTCTGAAGGAGTGCCGCGTCGAGCTTTTGGGAACAAGCAGCGAAAGCATTGAACGCGCGGAGGACAGAGAGCTGTTCAAAGAGATGTGCGCTTCTATCGGGGAGCCGACGATACCGTCTGAAATTGCATATAACCTGGATGAAGCGAAAAAAGCCGCGCTTGATATCGGATATCCCGTCGTACTTCGTCCTGCCTTCACGCTCGGCGGAACGGGAGGAGGCTTTGCCAATAACGAGCAGGAGCTTACGGAAATCGGAACGAATGCCTTTAAGCTCTCGCCCGTGCATCAGGTGCTTGTCGAAAAATCGGTGAAAGGCTACAAGGAAATAGAATTTGAGGTCATGCGTGATTCGTCAGACCGTGCGATAACGATATGCGGCATGGAAAATGTCGATCCTGTCGGCGTGCATACCGGTGATTCCGTCGTCGTTGCGCCAATCATTTCCTTAAATGAACACGACCTGAAAATGCTGAACGACAGTGCTTTGAAAATCATCCGCGCCCTCAAAATCGAGGGCGGCTGCAATGTCCAGTTCGCGCTTGATCCGAACTCAAGCAAATACTATTTGATCGAAGTCAATCCGCGTGTTTCGCGTTCGTCCGCGCTTGCCTCCAAGGCAAGCGGCTACCCGATAGCGCGCGTCACGGCGAAAACCGCCGTCGGCATGACGCTGGATGAAATCCCCGTCGCCGGCGGAACGGCTGCCATGGAGCCGGAGCTTGAGTACATCGTTGCAAAATTCCCGCGTTTTCCGTTTGACAAATTTGCCGACGCGCCAAACCTTCTCGGAACGCAGATGAAGGCAACGGGCGAGGTCATGGGCATCGGCTCCACGCTTGACGAATGTCTGCTTAAATCCGTGCGGTCATTGGAGATAGGAACGGCGCATCTGTATCTGCCCAAATTCGACGGCATGTCGAAGGAGGAGCTGCTTTGCTACGTTTCGGCATTTCACGCC
>JAZRYQ010000111.1:0-5155 GCA_045600805.1 Candidatus Alloscillospira sp.
GACCCGCAGGGCAATGCCACCCGCGCAGAAGCGGCATCCATGATGCAGAGATTCTGCGAAGCGATGGAAAATGAATAAACCGTGAAACAAATTTGCAGCCGGGTACGGAAAGTGCCCGGCTGCATTACTGTGGCTCTTTAGAGACAAAAACCCCCCAGTTCAACTGGGGGCGGATAAAACACTTTAGTATAGGGAAGAGAAATATGGGGTTGAAATGAAATCTTTCAAAGGGATTTGCCAAATATGCCGCCGAAACCGAAGGGATTGGACGCATTCAACTTATCCGTATGGGCAAATATGCCGCAGGGAAAAATCGTTTCAAACGGCTGGACCATGTCATTAGGCGCTGTACGTCAGAAGGTTCTTCATGCACAAAACAATGACGAGCTGGATCACATTTTTGATACAGATGGATTTTTTATGCCAATCGCCTTACTAAAAAACTTAGAAAACACCCGTGGAAAACGCCACAGGTGATTCTCTTTTCTAAATCATCTCAGAAGATAGCAGCGAAAAGAGCATTTAGGATGGAGTACATTCATAGAGAGATTGTCTTATGATGTTCAGTCCGCATATTTCAGAGTTCTTTGAATCCGAAAACACTCCGATGGTTTTTCGCTCCCATCGAAGTTTTTTTCGATGTCGGAGAACACCCCTAAAAAATAGCAAGTACTACAGGCATTAAACAGCTGTGTGTCTGAAAAGCCCTATAGAATAGGGACTTTCGGGGCACGTGCTATAAACCATATAGAAACAGTAACGTAAAATCGATGATCTTCGAATACCGATCCAACTGGAATCATCCGGCTGGATCGGTATTTTGCTGTATAAAGAGGCGTTTTTCGGCCATGTATGAGATGGATATTTTACGAGAGAGAAACCGATAGGATGCTGAATAAGTTTACATACAGAAACTTTAACGGAAATAGCGGAGCAGGAGAAAGAGATGACACATAGCAAGAGAACAGGCACGGGAAAACACGACCTATCCGCCTTGCAGATTGATTTCATATTTTATAAGCAAAAGCAGCAGCGGGATATTTGTGCATCCGACTGCTGTTTTTGCCTTTATTATTATTACGGATTATTCCTGACATGGAATTTCGGCATAGAAGCGGTTATAACCATCTCTGCTTTCACACCAGATCTTCCCATGATGTTCTTCCGTAATATTCTGCGCAATAGAAAGACCCAGTCCGTAACTGTGGTTCATGGCTCTGGCCTTATCCGCACGGTAGAACCGTTTGAAAAGATTTTTGATGTCTTCATCGCTGATCGGCTCGCCTTGGTCTGATACTTCCAGAAGACATTGCTTACGACCGCGGCGGCTTAAATCTATGATGGTATCACCAGCGGGTGAGGCATACTTCACCGCGTTATCCAACAGGATGCAGATGAGCTGTTTAAGATGTGACTCAATACCATTTACCCGGATATCCGGTTCGATGTCATTGTGCAAGAGCAAGCCTTTCTCAAAGAATACGGGTTCAAACATCATGGCGGCTTCCGATACAATTTCGCTGAAAGATACCGTGCGATAGTCCTCTTTCACGCTCCCATTGTCGATACGTGCAAGGGCAAGAAGATTTTCCACCAGCCCACGCATTTGATAGGACATGGAAAGAATACTGTCGGAAAGAGGTACACGATCCGCTTCCGGACAATCCGGGGCGTGGAGCAGCTCTGCATCCGTCATAATGACCGTCAGCGGTGTTTTCAGCTCATGAGAAGCGTCTGCAACGAACTGCTTTTGCTGCTGCCATGCGAGATCAACCGGCTTTACCGCCCATCGTGCCAGAAGGATGCTGATTCCGAGGAAAACAAGAAAGGCAGCGCTGCCGATGATGGAAAGTGTACGGATCAGATTGTTCAGCGTTGATTGTTCACTGGTCATATCCGCAAATACGATGCGCGGGCCCATCGGTGTTTCCAAACGAAGGAAACGCAGCCTGTATTCCTTCAATACACCGCTTCGCGATTCGGTATCGTATGTCAATGCGAGGATCGAATTTAACTGCTCCTGATCTGAAAGATCAAAGAAATTGCCGTCGGTTTCGATCGCTTTCCCATCGCGGTCGATCAGAATGCTGAAATACGGAAGATGAACATCACCCCGCGGTTTATTCGGCGGTCTCGGTTTTGCGGGACCGAAAGCAAGGTTTTCCATCATCTGAATACTGTCGCGTTCCAGATTCCTGCCGGTAGAATAATACAGCAGGCCGAAAATTACGCCCAGCATGATGGTGACGATGGTCATGTTAATCAGGATAAACTTCAGCCGCAGCTTTTTAAGCATTTTCGTCCACCTCCAGATGATAGCCCTGTCTGCGGATCGCTTCGATGCGGATATTGGAGCCGATGCTTTGCAGCTTCTTGCGCAGGAATCCCACATAGACCTCCACGTGGTTTTCCGTTGCGTTGGACTCAAAGCCCCAGATTCGGACGAGCAGGACTTCCTTGGAAAGATTTTTCTCCCGTGATTGCAGGAGAAAGCGCATCATATCAAATTCCCGGTCGCTGAGACGGATGCTTTTTTCGCCGCAGGAGAGGATACTGGTGCTGAGATCCAGCGTGGTATTGCCGAAAGTCATTTCATCTACCTGACCGCCCTGACGGCGTAAAAGCGCATTGATGCAGGCAAGCAGCTCCCGTGCATCAAAAGGTTTTGTCAGATAGTAGTCTGCACCGGCATTCAGTCCGGTAATCCGGTCTTCCACCCCGGATTTTGCGGTCAGCATGAGGATCGGCGTAGAACAGTGCTTGGCGCGTACTTCCCGCGCCACCTGATACCCGTCCATCTCCGGCATCATCACATCCAGAATCAGCAGATCATATACCCCAAGCTCGGCATATTGTTCGCCGGTTTTCCCATCATAAACGCATTCGACTTCAAAACCTTTTCGCATGAGAAGCATTTTGACGGAATCTGCCAGCCGTTTTTCATCTTCAATGATCAGTATCTTCATAAAATCCCTCGGTTCTTGGATTTCTTCTATATAGTATACTACACCGGCAAACTGAAATGAGGCTGAAAAAGCGGGTTTCTGCTTCCTTTCCCGTTCCGGACGGTATTTCTTCAAACCGAAAACGAAATGCGAAAAGACTCGATATATTTTTCCCGTCTTTCAGTATGGCTTCAGCAAATGCTTATATACTCGGTACAGAAGCCTTGCATTCTGAAAAATAAACGGCGGCCTGTGATTTTATGTAGGAATGCCGTTGGAAAGGAGAAAAAATGAAATACCGTCATGAATGGAAGCACGAGATCAATTATGCGGATAGCCTGACCCTGCGTACCCGGCTTTCAGCGGTGATGAAACGCGATGCGCACGCGGTCGGCAGCAGTTATCAGGTGCGAAGTCTGTATTTCGATAATTTATCCGACAAAGCGCTGCGTGAAAAAATCGACGGCGTGAATCGGCGGGAGAAATTTCGCATCCGGCTCTATAACGGAGACACATCGCGCATCATGCTCGAAAAAAAGAGCAAGATAAACGGACTCTGCGCCAAGGTAAGTTGCCGGATCGCGAAAGAAGAAGCACAGAAGATCGTGAACGGGGATCTTGTCTGGATGCTGACGAGCGGGCGGCCTTTGTGTCAGGAGCTCTATTCCAAAATGCTGTCGCAGGGACTCAAGCCGAAAACCATTGTCGAGTATACCCGTGAACCCTTTGTCTTTGCGCCCGGCAACGTGCGTGTGACCATCGACTACAATATCCGAACCGGGGCATTTCGGACGGATCTCCTGAATCCCTGTACCCTGACCCTGCCCGCAGGCGATGGGCTCATCATTCTGGAAGTCAAGTGGGATGAATATCTGCCGGATATTATCCGGGATGCAGTTACCCTGCCCGGGCGGAAGATGACTGCATTTTCAAAATACGCCCAGTGCCGTATATACGGCTGAGATCAAAAATAAAGGAGTACTATGTTATGACATTTCAGGATATTTTCAAATCGAGCTTTCTGGAAAATGTGAATGCAATCAGCCCGCTGGACATGATGCTGACGATCGTCCTCGCTTTTGGCATCGGGCTTTTCGTGTTTTATGTGTATAAGAAAACCTATCGCGGCGTGATGTATTCATCCTCCTTCGGTGTAACGCTGATTGCGCTTACGATGATTACTTCACAAGTTATTCTTGCCGTTACCTCCAATATCGTCCTTTCGCTCGGGATGGTCGGCGCACTCTCCATCGTCCGTTTCCGTACGGCCATCAAAGAGCCGCTGGACATTGCGTTCCTGTTCTGGTCGATTGCGGCCGGCATCATTCTGGCTGCCGGGATGGTCCCGCTGGCCGTGATCGGCAGCGTCATCATCGGGCTGATCCTGCTGTTCTTTGTCAACCGCAAATCGCATAAAAACCCCTATATTCTGGTGCTTTCCTGCCGGGATCACGAAGCGGAAAACCAGGCCATGGGCCATGTACAGGCGATGGTCGAGCACTGCACCATCAAATCCAAATCCGCACAAAGCGGTCTTGTGGAGCTGAACATGGAAGTGGAGCTGAAGGACGACAATACTGATTTCATTAATGAACTGTCTGCAATGGAGGGTGTGAACAGTGCCGTACTGGTCAGCTACAACGGCGATTATATGGGATAAGGGGAATTACGATGGCAACAAGCAAGCATATAGATACAATCTGTATTGCCGCGCTCACGCTGACGCTTTTGCTGACGGGGCTGCTTCTTTTCGGGGGATTCGGAGGCGTTTCTTTAGAGGAACGGACGATGCAATACGAGAGTACCCTGTTTGATTACTCGTATGTTCATGCCATTGATCTGCTCGTAGAGGATTGGGATACCTTCATCGAAAACTGTGAGGGGGAAGAATATACCCCCTGTACGGTGGTGATTGACGGGGATTCGTATAAGAATATCGCTCTCCGGGCGAAGGGAAACACCTCGCTTTCCAATGTGCGCTCGCTCGACAGCCAGCGCTACAGCTTCAAGCTGGAGTTTGACCATTATGAGGACGGGAAAAGCTGTGACGGTCTCGATAAGCTGTGCCTCAACAATCTGATCCAGGACAACACGATGATGAAGGATTATCTGGTTTATCAGATGATGGATGATTTCGGCGCGGATGCTCCGCTCACAAGCTTTGCCTATGTCACGGTAAATGGGGAGGATTGGGGACTGTATCTCGCTGT
>JAZRYQ010000112.1:0-19151 GCA_045600805.1 Candidatus Alloscillospira sp.
TCAGCATCGTTCTGAGCGATATTCTCGGTGACCCGCTCGATATGATCGCGAGCGGGCCTGCCTGTCCCGACAGCAGCACCAGCGAGCAGGCAAAGGCGATCATCCGAAAATACGGTCTTGCGCTTGCGCCGGAGGCCATGAAGCTTATGGACCTTGAAACGCCGAAGACGCTTGACAATGTTGAAACACAGATCACGGGAAGCGTGAGAGAGCTTTGCAGAGCGGCAGCGGCAGTGTGTGAAACACTCGGCTATGAGCCGATACTGCTTACGGATATGCTTTCCTGTCAGGCAAAGGAAGCGGGAAGCTTTTTAGCGTCCATACTCAAAACCCACACCGGAAAAGGAAAAGCCCTTGCGTTTTTGGCAGGCGGTGAAACGGTGGTACAGCTTACCGGAAAGGGCAAGGGAGGACGCAATCAGGAAATCGCTCTTTCCGCAGCCGACGGGATAGCCGGAATAGAAGGTGCTGCCGTGTTCAGCGTCGGAAGTGACGGAACTGACGGGCCGACAGACGCAGCCGGAGGATATGCGGACCACGAAACAGCCGCGGAGCTCAAAGCGCAGGGCATAGAGATTTATAAGGTGCTCCGCGATAACGACGCGTACCACGCCCTTGAAAAAACAGGCGGACTGATCATAACCGGTCCCACGGGAACAAACGTAAACGATGTGGCGGTCGCGCTCATTCGCGGATAAGATAACAGGCTTCGGTAAAAAAACCGAAGCCTTGTTCATGATTTTAATTATATGTTTGTGTTTTGACGCATTTTGCTATATAATCATTCTGTATTTTTCTCAAAGGCGGGAAGTATATGAAAACATGGGAAGAGCTTGAAAAAGCCTGCAATCAGTGCGGAAGGTGCGCGTTGTTTGAAACGCGGACAAACGTGGTTTTCGGCGTCGGCAACAGGAATGCGGAAATCATGCTTGTCGGTGAAGGTCCGGGAGAAAACGAGGACCTGCAGGGAATACCGTTTGTCGGAAAAGCCGGTCAGCTTCTTGACGATATGCTGAAAATCATCGGGCTTGACCGGGAAAAGAATATATATATCGCAAATATAGTTAAATGCCGCCCGCCGAAAAACAGAGACCCGTTGAATACGGAGCAGGATGCGTGCATGGACTGGCTTCGCAATCAGTATGCGCTTATCCGCCCGAAAATCGTGGTCTGTCTCGGCAGGATCGCTGCCAACGCGCTTATACATGAAGATTTCAAAATAACAAAAGAGCACGGACAGTGGTTTGAAAAAGACGGTGTGTTTTTTACCGCGATCTATCATCCCTCTGCGCTTCTGCGCGATGAATCAAAGCGGCCGGAGACCTTTGTGGATTTGAAGGCCATAGAAAAGAAAATCGTCGGGATATGTCACAATACGGTTTTGGAGAAATAGCATGGAAGAACGGAAAAAGCTTTGGCATGATGTGTTCGGGGATGACTATGCTGTTATTGATACGTTTTTTGACACGTTTTATTCGCCTGAGCTGTGTGCCGCAGAATATGTGGACGGAAAGCTGTGCGCTGCGGCGTATGTTCTGCCGGTCGGTGAGCTCGTCACCGAGAAAATGCGCGAAAAGTGCGCGCATATATATGCCGTCGCCGTTTACCCTGCGTACAGAGGACGGGGCTTCGGCGTAACGGTCACCAATAAAGCCGTGCAGCTTGCAAAAAAAGCGGGCTTTACAGCGATCGTCCTGCATCCGGCGGATGAAGGACTGTATGAATTTTACGAAAAGCATTGCGGCTTTAAAACCGCGTTTTATACAGATAAGCGCGAACACGATGCTGACGGTTTACAAGAGGTAAGCACGCACGATTATAGAATCAGGCGCGAGGAGCTGCTTGCAGCAAGAGACCATATTGCGCTGAATGAACGCGCACTTGCCTATTTTGTCAAAACCGGAGGGGTGCTTTTCGCCGATGAGCATCACTGCGCGGCAACAGACGGAGGCAGGATATGCGAGTTTATCGGTGAGGCGGAGCATGGAGAATTTTTGCCGTCCGGAATGATTTTCGGAGAAAAAATTTTAAAAAAAGCGCATTTTGGACTGAATTTTGATTAAACTTAACAATTATGAAACATAATTGCACTTTTTTTCTTAATATTTCAAGATTATACTGTAAATGCAAGCGAGGATCTTCTCTTTTTTCAATTTAATCTCCTTATATTTGAAGCGATGGTTTCTCCCCATCGCTTCTACATTTTTGTTATATAATTCCGAGAAATCTGAATACGATCAAAAGTGCCGCACCGGGAAGACCGAGCACACCGACGATCACCGCCGTGAGCCATGTTATGGGAATCGTGAGCCCGATGTAATTGCCGAAATAATTGATTATCCACAGAAAGATAAATCCGGCCAGTGTATTGAAAAAGACTTTGAATATAAATTTCAAAGGCGCTTTTATCAGAAGTATGAATAATACGACGATGACGATCGCCGCGATCGTAATGAGCTTTCCGCCTGAAAGCAGAGCTGAGATGAATTCCAAGGCTGTCACTCCTAAATGGCTGTTATATATATTATACCACGTTATTTTGCTGAAAGTATGAATTTTTACTGAATGTATGGAAATAATAGTATTGTTTTCGGAGCATTCCGGGGACATGGCGTATAGATTGGCCGTGGGTACACATGCGTGTACCCGTACATAAGCAAAAAAATCTTGTATTTTGTGAGTGAGTATAATATAATATTAAGACACGTTATAAAGTTTGTTTTTTACGGTGCTTATCTGAGTGAAACGTGATTTGTTATATTGAAGAAATATCGCATGGAGGTTCCAAATGGTTAAATTATGTACCAACCTCGGATACATAAAAATATCCAATGAGGTGCTTACCGCCCTTACCGGGCAGGCCGCAACGAGCTGCTTCGGCGTCAAGGGCATGACAGCCATTTCAATGACTGACGGGCTTGTCCATCTTCTGAAAAAGGAATCAATGGGAAAAGGCGTCAAGATTTATTACAATCCGAACGGCACCATTTCTCTGGAGCTGCATATTGCAGTCGATCAGGGCGTCAACATTCCGGTACTGTGTTCAAGCATGATAAAGGAAGTACAGTACAAGGTCGAATCCGCGACCGGCGTTACAGTGGAAAAGGTTGACGTTTATGTTGACTCTGTTATCGTAGGATAAACAGGGAGGAATGCAGCAATGATAGATAAAATTACGGGCGGTATTTTTACCGCGATGGTAACAAATGCCGCGGCGGCGATAGAGCTTCACAAAGATGAGATCAATGAGCTGAATGTTTTTCCTGTGCCCGACGGTGATACGGGAACGAATATGAGCCTTACGATGAACGAGGGATTCAAAGAGTGCAGCAAGGCCAATGCTGACAGTATAAGCAAAGCCTGTGATGCAACGGCGGGCGGACTGCTGCGCGGCGCAAGAGGAAACTCGGGAGTAATACTCTCTCTGCTTTTCCGCGGTATGGCAAAGTCCCTGAAGGATAAAACCGCCGCAACGGCTTCGGCTTTTGCTTCCGCTATGGCTGCGGGCGTTACAACGGCGTATAACGCGGTTATGAAGCCTGCGGAGGGAACGATACTCACCGTGTCAAGACTTGCCTCCCAAGCCGCCGTAGAGTGCGCCGAAAAGCAGTTTGATGTTGAAAAGGTGCTTGAAAAAGCGCTTGAAGTCGGCAAACGCGCCCTTGCCGATACGGTCAACCAGAATCCTGTGCTTAAAAAAGCGGGCGTTGTGGATTCGGGCGGTAAAGGATATATTTACATACTTGACGGTATGCTCAAAGCGCTGCGCGGAGAAGTCATCGAGTGTGTGGAAAACAACGCTGCCGCTGAAACCGCGGATAAAGCCGATTTCTCCGATTTCAGCACGGAAGATATAAAATTTACCTACTGCACGGAATTCATCGTCGAGCGTGAAAACAAAAAAGACCCCGCAAAGCTCCGCGCGTTTCTCTCCGAGATAGGGGACAGCCTTGTCCTTGTCGATGATGACGAGATAATCAAGACGCATGTCCATACGAATGATCCCGGAAAAGTTCTGACGGAGGCACTCAAATACGGAAGCTTTGTAACCGTAAAGGTCGAGAATATGAAGCGCCAGCACACGGAAAAGGTCATTGAATCGACAGAGGAAGCAAACGAAGAGCCGGTCATCGCCCCGCCTGAAAAGCAGTACGGCATGGTAGCCGTATGCGCAGGTGACGGGATGGCGGAAATGTTCTCCAATGTCGGTGTTGATTTTGTCGTTACCGGCGGACAGACAATGAATCCGTCAACCGATGATATCCTCAAAGCGGTCAATGCCGTTCCTGCCGAGACCGTATTTGTCCTGCCGAACAATAAAAACATTGTCATGGCTGCCCAGCAGTGCCAGCCGCTGACCGAGAAAAAGGTCGTTGTCATACCGACGCGCTCGATCCCGCAGGGTGTTACGGCGGCGCTTACGCTCGATACGTCAGCATCGCCGGAAGAAAATGAAGAGGCTATGACGGATGCCGCCAAGGATGTTCATACAGCCCAGGTCACATATGCCGCACGTGATTCGGAATTTGACGGTCACAGCATCAAATCCGGCGAGTATCTCGCGCTTTTGGACGGCGCACTTATAGCAAATGACGGTGACTTAGAGCTTGTGATCGATTCCGTGACGGATAAAATGAAAAGCTTTGAGCCGTCGGTCATGGTCGTATATTACGGTGAGGATGTCAATGACAGTCAGGCAAATATCGTGCTTGACAAGGTGAGCGCGAGCGCTCCCGACGCTGATGTGACGCTCGTAAACGGAGGACAACCCGTTTACTATTATGTAATTTCCGCTGAATAAAAAACTGAGGGCCTCGGAGTTTTCCGAAGCCCTCAGACTTTATACATAGTCTCACAGAGTTTCTTCGCGCAGCGGAGAAATAAAACGGGATCTGTTTTTGGGGCAGCTTTGCCGCCGCAAAAACACCATGAGGCAAGCGTCGCTTGCCCTCGCGCCGAACAAAGAGGGCGAAGCCCGATGCGATGGAGCGCGAGTTTTTTGTCTGCAAAGTCGGGCGGACTTTGCAGGCAATTTGAAGGGCCTCGGAGTTTTCCGAAGCCCCTTTGTTATATTTGTTATTCGCCTTTGAAGCCTGACCAGGTGGGAACGCCGGTGTATTCTTTCACGGCCTCTTTGCCTGTTACGACGCGCAGAGCGCCTGCCGCCAAAGCCTCCATTTCAAATTCGCCGGGCATTACGACGATTTCGGCTATCCAACCCGTGTATTCTTTCACAAATTCGACGAGATATTTGCTGTATGAAAGACCGCCCGTGAGGATAATGGCGTCAACCTTGCCCTTCATTGCGACTGACATCGCGCCGACATACTTTGCTATCTGATAAAGCATGCCGTCATAGATGATTTTGGCATATGCATCGCCGTCCGCGATTTTCTTTTCGATTTCGCGCGCATCATCTGTTCCGAAATGGTCAAGCAGACCGCCGTTTTTATTAATGCGGTTAGTGAGCTCTTTCTTCGTGTACTCACCGCTGTAAGCAAGATCAATGACCTTTGCATACGGGATATCGCCCGCTCTTGTGGGAGACATAGGGCCTGAGCCCTTGATGATGTCGTTTGAATCGATCATTTTTCCCTGCATATGAGCGGTAACGGAAATACCGCCGCCGAGATGACATACGACGAGGTTTGCTTCCTCGTACTTTTTGCCGGCATCTGCGCAGTATCGGAGCGCGATCTCCTTCTGATTGAGCGAGTGGATATGGCTTTCACGGTAAATGCCTTTAAGTCCCGTTACTCTTGATATTTCTGCAAATTCATCAACATCGGGAGGATTTACGACGAATGCTTTTTTGCCGTATTTGTCCGCAAAATATTTGCATATCTGCGAAGCAAGCTGTGCCGGATGCTGACCGGTCATGCCGCGGCTTGCGTGGTCTGCCAGCAGCTCGGATACGCCGTATGTTCCGCCGACGAGCGCCAGTAAACCGCCGCCGCGTCCGACAAATACGTCAACATCTTCAAATTTGTAGCCGTTTTCCTCCATGGCTTTTTCAACCATGCTGCGGCGATAGTCTTTCTGATCCTGTATTTCTTTATACTGACCGAGCTCTTCCTTTGAATGGGAAATGTTCTTTGAGAAAATTTCCTTATCGTTGTCAAAAAGGGCGATCTTTGTAGAAGTCGAGCCCGGGTTTACCGCGAGAATTCTGTAAATCTTATCCATTGCGTTTCTCCTTATGGCTTAATAGCTTGCAGCCGAATATGCCGCAAGAGCGATGGAGTAATATTTATCGGACGCTTCGGCTGAACGGGAGGTGACGATAACGGGGACCTTTGCGCCGACGATCGTGCCGGCAGTCATGGCGCCTGCGTAATCGGTCATGCACTTTACAAGGATGTTGCCTGCCGCGATATCGGGAACGACGAGAAGATCGGCGTCACCGGCAACGGGACTTTCATAACCCTTTATTGCGGCTGCGCCCTGCTTGACGGCGAGGTCAAACGAGATGGGCCCTTCGACGATACAGCCTGTGATCTCACCGGCCTGATTCATCTTTTTGAGCTCGGCTCCGTCAACGGATTCAGGCATCTTCGGATTGACTTTTTCCACTGCCGCCAAAACCGCGACCTTCGGCTCTTCGATTCCGATGGCGTGCAGAAGCTTGACCGCGTTTGTTATCAGATTCTTTTTGCCGTTTAAATCGGGGTATGTGTTGAGCCCCTGGTCGGTAACGGCGAGCAGCTTATGATAGTTCGGGTGCTCGTAAAGCCCGATGAGGGAGAGAAGTCCGCCCGCGAGAAGACCGTTCTGTTTGTTTACGATGGCTTTCATAAACTGTCCTGTTTCAAGCTTGCCTTTCATAATAGCGGTAGCTTCGCCTGCATTGATTTTTTCTACTGCCGTTGCGAGGGAGTCTTCCAAACCGTTCGTTGCGATGATTTTGTAATCGTCTGCGTTTGCGCCCTCTTTTGCGAGAATCTCTCGGATCTTTGCTTCATTGCCGATGAGCATGGCATCAATGATGCTGTCTTTTTTTGCGTTGATCACGGCTTCCAGTGTGTGTTCGTCATGTGCTTCCACAACAGCGACCACAGTTTTTTCCGGCATGGCCGCCGCAGCTGATGCAAGCTCTTTAAAGCTTTTGATCTGCATGGTTTCTACCTCCTATAATAATTTTACCTTCTTTACCCCTTCATAAAAATCGCCGGATAAATCCCGCCGGTGAATGCGTCACTGGTCAGAATTTTATCCGGCGATAAAATGTTTAGTTAAAAACGATATGTGATTTATGGATCGCTTGCTTAGCCGATAACGAAGCCCTGTCCGTCAGCCATAGCAAATCTTCTCTTACGTGCAAAGGACTGAGGACCTGTCGGGCCTTCGCCTGTCGGTGTAGCGATCGTCGGGCTGTTGGAGCCTTCGCCGCCGAGACCGAACGCAGCAAATGTTCTGCCGTTCATGACGAATACGGTCGTGTTGATAACTTTACCGAATGCTGTTGCATGGTAGAAGTCCTTTGTCCAGATAGATGCGGAGTGCTTGTTGTCATGCTCTGCAAAGTGTGCTCTCTCGCAAGCCTGCTCGAAGGTGTCGCACTTTACGATCGGCATGATCGGCATCATCTGCTCTGTCTGTACGAACGGATGCATGTTGTCAGCCTCGAAGAATGCAAGACGCGGATCGCCCTCTACGGGGATGCCGGCTGCCTTGAGGATAACGTTTGCGTTCTTGCCGACCCACTTTTTGTTTGCGGAATACGGCTCGTCAGAACCTTCGGGGTTCTTGTTGAGACACATCTCGGTGAGCGTTGCAGCCTGCTCTGCTGTGAGGTGAACGTTGCCTACTTCTTCCATAGCAGCGATGAATTCATCCCAAATGTCAGCAACAACGAAGATTTCCTTCTCAGCGACGCAGAGAATGTTGTTATCGAATGTGGAGGACTGTGTTACTTCGTAAGCAGCTCTCTTGATGTCAGCTGTGGAGTCGATGATGGACGGCGGGTTGCCCGGGCCTGCGCAGATAGCTTTCTTGCCGGAAGCCATGATCGTCTTGACCATGCCGGGGCCACCTGTACCGAGAACGAGGCGGATGGGCTTGTAGTTAAGGATATAGTCAAGTGTTTCCATGGTTGCATTTTCGGGCATTACGCACATGTTGGCAGGGCCGCCTGCTTCCATGATAGCGCGGTTGACCATGTCAACTGTAAATGCAGCGGACTTCAATGCGCCGGGATGCGGGTTGAATACGAGGGAGTTGCCTACTGCGATATTGCAGATGGTGTTTGCAATGATCGTGGAAGCAGGGTTTGTAACAGGTGTTACAGCGCCGAGAACGCCGAACGGTGCATAATAGTCGATCGTAAGACCTTTGGAGCCGGAATAAACCTGAATGGGGATATCCTTTGTATCGGGAGTATCGGAGAAGGAACCGCCATTCTTAAGAACTTTGTCCTCATAGCGGCCGTAACCGGACTCGACGTACTCGCAAGCGCAAATTCTTTCAAGGTTTGCAAGAGCAACCTTCTTAATGTTCTCGATCATTTTCTGACGCTCAGCCGTTGTGTTCTTAGCCATGAGCTCTTTCTGTGCAGCAACTGCAGCTTCGCAAGCGTCTTCGATTTTGTCGAATACACCGACGAGTTTTCTGGTGGCCATCTCAGCTTTAGTGTCTTCAAATACTTTTACGAGATCTAAATCAGCCATTGTTTTCTACCTCATTTCTTTAATTTTCATAAACATTTTTTCATAAAAATGCTATGGTAAATGATAATTGAAGTCTAACACTTTTTTGACGGCATTTCAATAGGTTTTCATAGTTTTCGTTAAATTTTTCTAATAGAACAACATTTTATGTATTTTTTATTTATGCGCAATGCGTATGTGTTCTTTTTGTTCAAAATAATGACCTGAGCAAAAATTGTGTTGACAAAACGGACGCGCTGTGTTATTTTAATTGAGCAATAGGTGTTCGGGGGCGTAGCTCAGCTGGGAGAGCGCTTGAATGGCATTCAAGAGGTCAACGGTTCGATCCCGTCCGTCTCCACCAAATTAGGTAGTAGATTTTGATAGAAAGTCTACTACCTTTTTTCTATGCAAAAATGCACATTTTTACAAAGAATTCACATACTATTCAGAATGTATTCAGAATACTGAGATACCATAAATGCAGATTACCAAAGGAGGAAATACTCTTGAAAATAAAAAAAACTATTTTGGCCCTTGTCATGACAGCAATCGTGCTTTCGTTAACTGGATGTGGTCAGTCCGCACCTTTAGTCAATGGTGCGGACATATACGAGAAATACCCCGAAGCACATCTCCTTAAACTCGAAGGAAACACTGCAATGATAGATGGAACGACATTAGAAGAATTCGACTACACATGGCATGCCGATCCTTCTCTTTCGGAAGCACGGTTTGAAGGAACAGAGCCCAACGAAACTATAGGTGCATATCTTGCACACGATATAGTATATTATCCCGAAATACCGGAATCTGAGTTCGCAAAAGAGAATTACGACGGTGAGCAGGAATGGGTAACAAGATTTACTGCCGATGGGCTGCAAGACTATATTTTCGGCACGCTTCCCGTATTGGGCTCGGAGTTCCCGAGCGAAATGATGCACTCGGCGGACGAAGCATACAAGATCCCTGTAATTCACATTACGGAGCCGGGAGAATACATTATCGAAGGGTATTTTAACGGACAACTCTTTTTTGACTTCGGCGACGAAGACGACACCTTTGAAAATAAAGAGGCTTCGGTCGTTGTCATATTGAATGGCGCGGATGTAACGTGTTCTGTTGCTCCGGCAATCGTTTTTCATGATGTTTATGAATGCGATAACACATGGGAGAGTAGGGAAAGCTATTCAGATATAACCGATCTTTCTGATGCCGGAGTAAAGATTATAATCGCAGATGGAACGGAGAACAACTTTACCGGTTGTAATGTTTATCGGCTGCTGAAACCGGAATACAAAAAAGACAGTACCTCTGTGCAGAAAAAACTTTGGAAAACCGACGGTGCTTTTTACAGTTTTCAATCTCTTGAAATTAACGGAGATACAAAAGGTACTGGAATTCTAAATATTACAAGCAAGACATTTGAGGGTTTGGATTCCGAATTACATATGACAATAAACGGAGGATATATCAATATATTCTCTCAAGATGACGGAATAAATGTCAACGAAGACAATGTTTCCGTATTTACGTTGAATGGCGGGCATCTAACGATATTTGCAAGCATCGGTGCCGAGGGCGATGTGATTGATTCAAATGGCTACATCCGAATAAACGGCGGAGTCATTGCCGGAACATCTAAATCCCCAAGTGATGAACTGCTTGATTCTGAAAACGGAACCTATATATCTGAAAACGCAACTGTGATTTCCGGCGGAAGTGTATCCGCAGACAGGCAATTTGGCGCACTGGGAGAAATGCCGCCGGATAGAGCGAATGGCGAACCCGGCGAAGTACCGCCTGATGGGTCAAAAGATAAATTTGGAGAAATGCCGCCCGAAAAGCCGGCTGATGAATCAAATCCAGCCTTCAATAATTAGCAGCTTTTGCGGCTCCATGAAAAAAGCAAGTCGAAAGACTTGCTTTTTTCAATGATATCCGTTCCTGTTGGAACGGGTAATATATCTTCGATATGATATCCACCTGCGGTGGATGATATACGCCTTCGGCGTGTGAAGGAACGGATATTATCTCATATTTAAGCAAAGCGAAAATATATCATGCTTGCGTAGCCAGTATATCATATTGCCGTGAGGCGATAAATCCCTACTTTTTTCTCTTGACAGCGTAACAATGTTACGGAAAGGAATACGGAATGGAAAAACGAGCAGAAAAAATTGGTGAATGGGACGGGAGCTTAATCTCAAAGAAGCAACTGCTTGAAAAGTACGGCTTTTCCTACGGCGCATTGTACCGTTGGAAACGTATGGGACTCATTCCCGATGAATGGTTTATCAGGCAGGCGACGGTCACGGGGCAGGAAACCTTTTTCCCGGAGAAAAAAATATGTGAAAGAATTGAGTTGATTCTTTCAAAAAAAGACGACGTATCTCTTAATGAACTGGCACAATCCATCAAAGGTTACGAATATGAAAACAACGTCCTGATGATTTCCACCAAGTACGGCGAAAAATCGTTTGGGGCAGAAGACATCACGCGGGTATGGATCCACACAAAGAACGGCGAAAAAGAAATAACCAATACGATTCTTTTGTGGTTAAAGGAGGGAAAAATATGAAAATTTCAGGTTCGGGAAAGATTGCGGCAGGCGAATACAATGAAGAAATCCACGTCAGTGGTTCCGGGCATATCGGCGGTGCCGTCAGATGTACCGAGTTGATATGTTCCGGCTCGGTCAAAGCCGACAGCGATCTGGACGTTACCGGAGACATCTCGGCTGCGGGCTCCTTTTCGGTGCATGGGAATGTTTGCGCTGGAGAACAATGCAAAATGTCTGGCTCCGTAAAAATTGACGGTGACGTAAAGACTAATACGCTTAATAACGCCGGTTCAGTGAAAATCGGCGGAGGAATTGAGGCGGAAACCGTCAAGGTTCATGGATATCTGAATTGCGGGGGTCTTCTCAACGCCGAGGATGTGGAGATCAAATTTAAAGAGGACGGTCATGCGGCAGCTGTCGGCGGTGGGAAAATCATTATATGCCGAACAGGCAAACAACAAAAATATACGATCAGACTGCCGCTGTTCAAGCGTATAGCAGTGGCGCAATCCTACGGCATGTTTACGGTAGATGAGTCAATTGAAGGAGACACCGTCACGGTAGAGTATGTCAGTGCAAATACAGTCACGGGCAGAGTTGTGGCAATCGGCGAGGGGTGCGAGATCGGCACTGTCCGATATAGCGAAGAAGTGGAAATCTCTCCGGACGCAAAGGTGAAATGCGTAGAAAAAGAAGGATAATAGAATTGATTATTCGATTAACCCATTCTAAAAAAATGCGCACGAGATGTTATAAATGGGAAAAATGACGTTTGGCCGCTTTTAGACAACAAAGGCCGCAGATTTCTGCGGTCTTTAATTTTGCGTAAAACATAAAAATAACACTTGACTTTAGCTTGTAAGTAATTTATAATAGCAGAGCAAATTAAAGATGAGTTGTTACTCAACCGGTATGGAGAAATCGCGTAGCCCGGTCGAGCGCGCACGATTGGAAATCGTGTATACCCCATAAGGGTATCGAGGGTTCGAATCCCTCTTTCTCCGCCAAAACCACTTGCCTCGGCAAGTGGTTTTTTAATAATCAGAAATTATAAAAAAGAGGCGTTATTTATGGAATACAGGAAAGAGATAATTCTGAAAAACGGTGCTGCGTGCTGTTTGCGAAACGGCACGGAGGCGGACGCGGAGACTGTATACGAAAATTTCCGCGCGACACATGCCGAGACCGATTACCTGCTGACGTATCCCGATGAAATCAAATTTACCGTGCAGCAGGAGGGGCAGTATCTCAAAGAAAAGACCGAAAAGGAAAACGAAATCGAAATCATCGCGCTTGTTGACGGTGTAGTTGCGGGTACGGCCGGAATTGACGCGATAGGGAGCAACTATAAAACAAAGCACCGCGCGGAGTTCGGCATAAGCGTATTAAAAGAATACTGGGAGCTCGGCATAGGGCGCGCGCTCGCGGAAGCCTGCATAGAGTGCGCCGAAAAAGCCGGATATATGCAGCTTGAGCTCAATGTCGTTGCGGAAAACTCAAGAGCGATAGAGCTTTACAAAAAGCTCGGCTTTACGGAATACGGGCGAAATCCGAAAGGCTTTCGGTCGCGCTTGACAGGATATCAGGAACTTGTGTATATGAGGCGCGAGCTGTGAGCACTTGATAATTCGTGGTTTTTGTGCTATTATTCTGATGCTGCCAAAATCTTATCAAAGGAAGGATGATCTTTTATGACAATGAAACGTGTATGGAGGGCACACGAGATTTGACCCTCCGAAATTTTACAAGGAGGCAAAAATTTTGATCAGATTAGTAAGTATTGATGAAAGCAACTGGCTTGACGCCGTCAGACTGAGCGTTTCCGAGGAACAGAAGGCTTTTCTTGACGCACCGCTCGGAATCATTGCCAGAGGCTATGTTTACAGAGAGTGTAATGCAAGAGTATACGGCCTTGCCGATGATGATACACTCGTTGGTTTGGCTCTTGTGAAGGATATGGATGATGAGCCTGCCTGTTATGATCTGCAGCAGTTTATGATAGACAGACGATATCAGAAAAACGGCTTCGGTACAACGGCACTGAAACTTATTCTTACACAGCTCGGCAAAGAGCGGAAATATGACTGCGCAGAGGTCTGCGTTGACAAGGCGGATATACCCGCCGTGCGTTTATATGAAAAAATCGGTTTTCGAGACACCGGGTATGTTGACCCGGATGTGCCCGATTCATTAAACTTGATGTATTATTTTAAAGATTAAAATTTAACGGGGCAGAAACTATATTAAAGCGGAACATAGCACAAAACCTATGTTCCGCTTTAGTCTTCTCTGAAATCGAAAAGCTGCTTTGGCGTTATCTCAAGGACTTCACACAGCTTGAAAATAACATCAAATGATACGCCGACATTTCCGAGCTCAATTGCGCTTATATGTGTTCTTGTAATGTCAGCTTTTTCGGCAAGCTGCATCTGCGACAGTCTTTTTCGCTTTCTGTAATAAACAACATTCAAGCCGAATTTCTCATACAAAGGTTTGTATTCGTCTTTCAATTGAGCCACCACCCTTTGTATATATTTTACCCATGAAAAAAGCAAAAATAAACTAAGTGTAAATGTCTATATGACATTGACAGTTATCATTTTAGCTTTTATAATAGAATTCACGAATTTTCGAATACAAGCAGGAGGGCACGAAATGAAAAAGATGATTGTTTTGCTTCTGATAACGATATGCGCTGTCGGGATGCTGTCGGGCTGCGGAGAAAAGGATACGGCTATACAGCCTGCGGAGACAGCGAAAACCGCTGCGGCAGGAAATAGCACCGTAACGGTAAATCTGACAGATAAAACGGGGTATATGGAGGAAGATATAGACGTTGTATTTGTAGATACGGAAAACGGCGGGGAATATGCAAAGACAATCACAAGCCTTGAATATCTCCATCAGATAGGCGTAAAAAACGTGTTGCCGAAAGGGAAGACGTATTCCGTGAGGTTTGATTATGTGAGCGCGAAAAAAGGGCTTTTTGCCATCACAAATTCAGATGGAACAGCGATATCTCCTTTTACTGCTGATGCAGATAAAATAACTTTTGATTGGGTAATAACAAGCGTATTAGATGCTCCAAAAACGGAAACGGACACCCAACAAAATGTAGGAGAAGAAATAATTGAAGAAGCAAATGCTGTATTACAACACTTTCTTGATGTCGCGGCAAAATATGAAGATAATGCTTATTTTGAACAAAGTTTAGGTATTTATAATAACGATATACACGCGCACTATTGTGAAGAAAATACAGAGATTACGGCAGAGGAATATTTGGGAAAATCTGCTTTCGAGCGATTTATTATTTATTCGACCTATGTTAAACCGCGTATGGTTCTCTCTAATGGTCATTGGTCGTCTTATTTTGAAACAAATGGGCTTTTTCGTTCACAAGTCTTTTCGACTGAAACAAGTTGGTTGAAACGTATTGATAAAAATAATACAGAGCTGTTAGATGCGTTCCAAGAAATTATTGATTTCCAATATGATTATATATGCTCCACAGGTAAGGTCTTTTATTTTTACGACAACTATGAGCAATAACATAACGCTGATAAAAATAAAAGGTGCTGGTTTTGCACCTTTTATTTTTTACGCCGTATTTCTTGAAAAACCGGTCGATAAATGATATAAATATACATATTGCATACCGGAGGGACAGATTATGAGCATTGCCGATGAACTGAGATTAACATGCGCCGTGACGGATCTGATCGCGGGCGTGATCTTAATACCGATGATATTTTTTGTGTGCATCAAAAAAAGCGAAAAAGCACTTGAAAAAAAGCTTTGGATATATTTCCTGACGCTCCTCGGAATATCCTGCTTCCTCGGATTTGTGACGCATAATTATTTTACAGGCAGAGCCTTCAGCTTAATGTGGCTGCCGCTTTACACCGTGATGTATGAAACGGTAAATGCCTTTTTTATCCTTGCACGTTATTTGCGCAGCGGAAAAATGATGCCGAAAAAGGAAATGGTCATCCTGCACGGTATCTGCCTTGTGTTCTGGATAGTGACGCAGGTCATGGAGCAGATACTCAGAATCTCTCCGATAAGAGTTTACGCGGCTTATGCCGTTATTTTCGGGCTTTGGGGGTTTGTTCTTGTCATCAGATCTGCGTATAAGAAAGGAAAAATCTGTGAGCGACTTTTAACATGCGCTCTTATCCCTCTTCTGCCCGGAGCGTATTTTCAAATCGAGCGCAAAACGCAGATCCGCCTTATATGGATGTTTGATTATGACGGACTGACGCATTTGTGCATTATCATTGCGATGTTCCTTATGTTTGCCGCGGCACTTAGCAGTTTATCGAAAAAAGCGCTTGACACTGACGCTGCGTAATAGTGTATCGTAAAATCGCACGGAGGTGGCGATATGAAAACCGTAAATGAAGTGAGCAAAATCACAGGTGTCAGTGTGCGCACGCTGCATTATTACGATGCAATAGGGCTTCTCAAGCCGACCGCCCAGACAGAAGCGGGGTACAGGCTGTATGATGACGCAGCAATAGCAAGGCTTAGAAATATCCTGCTTTATCGTGAGCTGCGGTTTTCCCTCAAGGATATCAAAAACATTCTCGATTCGCCGGATTTTGACTGCAATGCGGCGATGCGCCAGCAGCTCGTCTTGCTTCAATTGCAGAAAAAGCATATCGAAAATGTGATATCGTCCGTCCGTGACATTTTGGAAAACGGAGGTAAAAATATGGATTTTTCTGCTTTTGACAACGTGGAGTATGAAAATTACGCAGAGGAAGCAAAACAGCGCTGGGGAAATACGGCGGAGTATGCCGAAAGCATAAAAAAACAGGATTCGCCGAATCCTGCGGACATGATGGAAATTTTTGAAAAATTCGGAAAAATCAGGGATAAAAGCCCGAAATCCGATGAAGCACAGCGCCTTGTTCATGAGCTTCAGCGTTATATTACAGAGAATTTCTATCCGTGCTCGGATGATATGATGAAAAATCTCGCTGCGATGTACACCGATGATGAGCGATTTAAAAAGAACATCGACGCAGCCGGCGGCGACGGCACGGCGGAATTCGTGAGAGCAGCCATTGAAAACTAAGAACCATCGAAAAAAACGCCTTTTGTCTGCTGACAAAAGGCGTTTCTGGTGCTCCAGCGGAGATTCGAACTCCGGACACCCTGCTTAAAAGGCAGGTGCTCTGCCGACTGAGCTACTGGGGCGTATTGGCAGGGATGGCGGGACTCGAACCCACGACTGAGGGAGTCAAAGTCCCTTGCCTTACCGCTTGGCTACATCCCTATGCGGTAAAAACAATATTACGCTCGGCATTATGACTGACTTTTATTGTTACAGTCCTTTCTGTGAAAGGACTGTAAGAAATGGGGTGGGTAAAGGGACTCGAACCCTCGGCACCCGGAACCACAATCCGGTGCTCTAACCAACTGAGCTACACCCACCATATGGCACGCCAAAAGGGATTCGAACCCCTGACCTACTGCTTAGAAGGCAGTTGCTCTATCCTGCTGAGCTATTGGCGCATGTGGAGCGGGTGATGGGAATCGAACCCACACGACCAGCTTGGAAGGCTGGGATTCTACCACTGAACTACACCCGCATATGTCCCTTGGTCACAATGCTTTAAGATAATAGCATTTTAACGGCCGATTGTCAATATCTTTTTTCATTTATTTAGCATCTGTTGTATGCTTTTTGATTTTCAAAAAATTTAAAATAATATCTACACAATCCGGGATTTATGTAGTATACTATAAAAAATACTGTATGTATGGAAAACAAAATCTCAATGAAAGAAGGAACACAGTATGTATACTTTTAGACCGCACACCGATCGTATCGAAAGAATGCGTCAGAGAGTTCGTGACAGAGTGATCGTTGCGGACGCTGAGAAAGCACGCCTGAAACTGGAAGCTTCGCGTAAATACCGCAATTTCCCGCCGATCCTCGAAAGAGCATATGCTTCACTCTATGTTATTTCCAATATGCCCATTGACATCGTTGAGGATGAATATTTCGTAGGCGATATGGGCAACAAGGGCTGGGGCGCAGCGAACGGTGCATTCTGGCTCAAGGCTGACATTGAAAACACATGGCCGATCGAAGCAGACGGCCTGCATCACGCTCCCGATGATGACCCGCTTTATTCTCATCAGAAAATGGCTATTTCTCCGGAGGACCTCAAAGAGCTCCGCAGAATATTTGACGAGCAGAGAGCGATGTACGGCAACGTGATACCTGAGGAATGGCTTCCCGACGGAGCGCAGGATTTCTTTAAGCTTCAGGCGAGCGATTACGGCAAAATAGGCGGCTGGCCTGTTATGCTCCCGCCGGGACATCTTACCCCGGGCTTCCAGACGATCCTCAAAAGAGGCTATGCGGATATCCGCAAGCAGGCGCAGGATTGGCTTGATGCGCATGAAGGCAATGTCCAGGGCGACAACATGGGTAAATACATGTTCTATAAAGCCGCGACGGTTGCCTGCGACGGTGCGATCACTCTTACACGCCGTTATGCGGAATGCGCAAGAGAAAAAGCAAAGACGGAAAAGTCAGCCGAGCGCAAGGCAGAGCTTCTGCAGATGGCTGAGATCCTTGACTGGGTCGCCGAAAATCCGGCACGCACTTTCCGCGAGGCTTGCCAGCAGGTCATGCTTTACAATGTATTTCTTAAAGTTGACAATGACCCGGGCGTAACGAGCATGGGAAGATTCGACCAGTACACATGGCCGTATCTGAAAAAAGACCTTGAAGCGGGTACGATCACTCTTGACGAGGCGCAGGAGCTTGTTGACGCGTTCTTCCTGAAGGTCAACACATTCTATGGCGGCGGCTTCGGAAAAACGCAGCAGACGGCCGGTATCGGCCATCTCGGACAGCACACGACGATTTGCGGCGTGATTCCCGAGACAGGTGAGGATGCTACCAACCCCGTATCTTTCATGGTCCTTGAAGCAATGGCGCGCCTTGAGCTGCATGAGCCGACGGTTTCCCTGCGTCTGAGCAGCAAGTCCCCGAAAGAGATCTGGGACTGCGCTATGGCCACCTCCATGAAGGTCGGCGGCCTGCCGCTTCTCCAGAACGATGAGGTCATTATTCCGGCTCTTATGCGCGAGCTCGGCTTTACGCTTGAGGATGCAAGAAACTTTGCCTTCATCGGCTGCCAGGAGATAACAGGTTCAGGAAACGATTATCCGGCACCGAACGGCTCGGCTATGGGCCACAGCGGAATTTACTGGGCGATCGCTCTCGTTATGGCGCTGAACAACGGTATCAACCCGATCAACGGTGCCCAGGTACCGGAAAAGCTCCGCTCCGGATATCTCACCGATATGAAATCCATGGACGATGTGCGCGAAGCGTTTGAGAAGATCTGCGACTGGATGCTTACATGGTCTGCAACGCTCAATAACTACACCGAGCATGAATTCCCGAGACTCTATCCGTTCCCGAATCTCTCCATCTCCACGATCGGCTGCATGGAATCCGGCAAGGACGTATCAGAGGGCGGCGCAAAATACAATTCCTACGGCGGAACGGCGACAGGTCTTGCCACAACGGCAGACAGCCTTACGGCACTTAAATACATGGTATTTGACAAGAAGCTTGTTTCCGCGAAAGAGTATCTCGATGCGATCCTCGCAAACTGGGAAGGCTATGAGCCGCTGCGTCAGAAGATCCTCAACGAGGTCCCGCATTTCGGAAATGCCGATCCTTACGCGGATGCCGAAATGAAGTATGTCATTGAGCTGTACTACAATCTCTCCAGAGCCTATTCGACACACCGCTGCAAGGTTTATAAATGCGGTACCTTCGGCGCGTCAGACCATGTTGTTCAGGGTGAGATCACATGGGCTACACCGGACGGACGCAAGACGGGCGATCCTATCGCCGATGCTTCGAGCCCAGCACAGGGCAGAGACGTCAACGGTCCTACGGCTGT
>JAZRYQ010000113.1:0-2938 GCA_045600805.1 Candidatus Alloscillospira sp.
GTGGGATATTCCGAACAGAGCAGTCTTCAAAACTTGTAATACTGTCACGGTTGATTTCAAATTGACACACGATCGGGTCTTTCAGAATATTCGGATTCTCCGTAGCTGCATCATAAAGGCCGTCAAGTGTTCTTTGCAGGTTATCCACATCCGTTACAGAGGCGTAGTACCAGAGCGTTCCGTCATAAATTCGCAAAAACGCCTGTCGTTCCTCGCGAATTTTCATTTCTTCCAATACTCCTGCTTTATAGGTTATCACCGTGTGAAATCGATCTTCTGTGCGAATGTCTGCATAAAAACCGTCTCTGAAATGAATCATAGGTCAGTTCAGCCTCCTATTTTTAACTACATACTTTATTCAGTAACCGGATACGTGGTAAGAGATATATGGTTCAATCAAAACCGTATAGTATTCCTGCGTTTTTATTGTATCAGAAAAACCGCAGAAGTAAATATCTATTGAAAAAATATACATTCCGTAAAAAGTAAAACAAAAGCACGGCAATTGCAGAGATGATTCTCGCGTTTGCCGTGCAGTTTGCCGTTCCGGATTATGCGCCGTAACGGTCAGCAAGGAAGAGGTAACAGGATGAAGTCCACGCGGACCAGAAAAGATTTCTCTCGCCGTACGCTGTCAGGGTGAGGTCTTCTTTACCGGACAGAGGGCTGTAAATATGATAAAAACCGTGTTCTTTCAATGCTTTGCAATAATTACGTGCAATTCTTTCTGCGTCATCGCGCTTTCCGCACGCTTCAAGCGCAAGGCACATGAAGAACTGGGCAGGTGTGATCACGCTTCCCGAGGAGAAGCCGCCGCGGAAATAAGGGCTGGCAAACGCCTCGGAAGCAAGACCGTACGGGGTCTCAAAGCCGCCGTCACGGAACAAAGCGTTTATGCTTTTTTTCCGTATCTCTTCCGGTAGCCGCTCCCCCAAAGCAAGCGGCATATACAGAGAGATATTGTCGCAGTCCGAGCACTTACCCGTCTCGCAGCTAAAGGAAAACCAGTGTTCACCGTCCCAAAAACGATCAACAATGCGATCAATAAGCTGCTTTGAGCGTTTCATGTATTTGCTGGACTCATCCTCGGGCATTCCGCACGTTTTGCCGAATTTTGCGATAGCCTCAAGCTGAAGAGCGAGGAACGTGTTCAGGTCTGGACTTGCCACCGGCATTCCGATTTTATACTGCGGTGCATCCTCCCAACCGGTCTCCAAGGCTCTGAAATATTCACACAGACCGTCTTTATCGGAATCGCGGTATGCAAAATAATACTCTGTCCATTTGATCATACGGTCAAGCATCCATTTCCTGTCTTCCGTTGAAGGGGCTGCTGCATCGACAACACCGTTTTCCATCAGCCAAAGCAGAAGCATCCCCTGTACGGGCGGCTTCATGGCAGGACGTCCCGGAACATCCTTATAGGATACCGCGTCTGAAAGTCTGCCGTGTCTGTCCTGGAACTGGAAGCAGGAGCAGAACACCTCCCAGGCAAGCTTTGGGTCGTTTTTCAGACAAACTGCCTGCATCGGCATCTGCCAAGCATATGCCTGTTCAAAAATGCAATGTATCATTTTGACCATAGGACGATGATAATCATTTTCATCATCCGGACCTACCATCATATTCCACGTCTGCCACAATGCCTGCAGCCGCTTTTCTTCATACGGAGCGGGCAATTCCGGCATGATCTGACGGCAGAAGCTGTCAAATTCCTGCTTGACCTTTTCAACGCAAAGCTCATACGTCGGGTAATCTCCGACATCTCTGATATCCGGGTCAATGGGGCAATCGTCAAATGCTACGGTGACCTGACCGTTTTCATCCGGAATGACCTCCAAAAAGTTCGGACCTACGCGAAGCGTTCCGGCAATAGGGGTCACAACAAGATTCGTCATGTTAAATTCGATAATGCGGCGTCCCGTTCCGTCCAGATACGGTATGGAAATCGGTCCGGGAAAGCGCGGCGCAGGAGGCGTGATACGAAGAGTGAGATTATCCGTTCCGTGTACCATCATCAGCTTTTCTTCCGCAAGGCAGAAATGAAAACATCCGGCATCGGTCTCCAAAATCACTTCATATGGCGTTGTATTGATAAACGCGGCAACGGGCAATCCGCTGCGGAAAGGCTGCAGCAGTACCTGACGGTAATTATTCGGGGATGACATACTGGTCATCGCATATCCCAGTGAGCGGCTGTTGCAAAGCCAGAGATTGCTCTTCCCGCGAACATTGAGCCCGTTATTATCATTCGCAAAAGCCATATACGAGCCTCGGCGGGAATATGGTGTATCCAGTAAATTTATGAATTGTTCCATAAGTTTTCTCCTAAAATTTAATGTTACCGGCTGTGAGAGAAACTCACAGCCGGCAAAAATCACATATTCTGCTCCGTGCGAAGAATAAAGTCGTTTTGAACTGATTCCGTTAAAGAGATGAAGTATGCAGAAAATCCTGCAATTCTCACGACCAGATCTTTATAAGCAACGGGGTCTTTCTGGGCTGCGTAAAGCTGCTCCGTGCCGACAACATTGAATTGTACCTGCATACCGCCGAGCTGGAAATAAGTCAGCAGGAGGTTTTTGAGCTTGATCCTTCCCTCTTCACCCTCCACGCAGGTCGGCGAGAAACGGATATTGAGCTGGTCTCCGTTTGCAAGGATATCATGCGGAAGCTTCGCGGCACTGCGCAGATAAGCGGTAGGTCCGTTCTTATCAAAGCCCTGTCTCGGAGAGATCGCATCGGCGATCGGCTCCCCTGCCAGTCTTCCGTCGGGAGTTGCGCCCAATCTTGAACCAAACATGACATGAGCCGTCATGGTAAATGTGCCGCCGCAGTAATAGCCGCGCGGTCCCCGCTCCTTGGACATGATATCGGCAAACAGCCCCAATGCCCATGTAGCAAGCCCGTCAACTTCTTCGTTATCATTGCCGTAATG